>JAFGWZ010000299.1 GCA_016936905.1 Deltaproteobacteria bacterium
GAGTGACAAAATCCCGGAATAAGATGAAAGTCTCTCCATTCATCCTTATCAACGGTTTATGCGTTTTCATGACAAGGGCCGGACCGGAATATTATTGATGACGGTTTTACGCGAAAGATTTATCGTTTCTCGTTTCAAATCAGCCGCGCAAAGCTCGCAATGACCTGCAAAAAAGGCCTCTGAACACAAAAATAGTTTCAATCGAGGCTGACGGCGGCCTTGCACTTGTTGCATTGCTGCGCGCCGCGGAAGAGCTTGTTTCCGCATTGCGGGCACAGATAACGTTTTTCCTCGTCGGCCATCCATTGTTCCGTCCCGACCTCCCTCCAGTGCGGTATCGCCCTCAAAATGACTTTTTTCGCCACCGGTATCGGGAACTCATCGATTATTCGGCAGGGAAAATCGGAGCATTCATGGCATCCCTCGTAACCTTTCTCATGTGTGCATGTCCGGATAAAACACTGCGCACAGTGGTAGAATAAATCGTCCGACAGGCAGCCCCGGCAATGGATGTCCGCGGCGGTCAGGTTTTCGCTGTTCGGGAGCTTTCCCTTGAAAAACTGCGCAAGGAATTCTTTCATTTTCTGGTTATTCGCCCTGTCGGCGAGCTGAATGATGCACACCCCGCAATAGAGGCCGCAGGGAGCCGCAAAAACAGGATTCATTTCCATGTTCATTCCTCCTCTAATAAAAGTTTCCGGTTTCAAGCCGATGGACGGTATTCACGCAGTCATTACGATCGGAACGAAGTGCCCCGCCTTCATCTCCCCAGCAATTGAAACCTGCCGGAATCAATAAGTTTTTTCATGGAATCCACGAAAACGCCGGGGGCCTCGTAGTCGGGATGGTTCCGAATCAGCATGGCCGCCCGGGTCAGTTGATCCATTTCCCGCAAGAGGTCTTCGGCATGACTGTTCCGCAGGGAACGGCAGGGATGGGTGGCGAAGAACAGGTTGTCAGGATCGATATGCCCTTTCTTCAGGTGCAACGCCGCCAGTGTTTCGCAGTGGCACGGGTTGTTTGCATCGACGAGGCCGCATTTACTGACCAGGAAATCGGTCAGTCGTTTTCGCCCGCGGGAGAGGCGCTGACGATACGCCGCCGGCGTAAGGCCCAGGATTTCGGCAGCTTCGCGGCTTTTGACGCCCATGATTTCTCCCAGGATGACGGCCATGCGGAGTTCACGCTTCAGGCACAGCAGCAGAAAATGAACGCAGGCGAGTCTGGTTTCTTCGACAACCAGATTCTGCTCGGCTTCATGGAAGGGTTTGACCCCCCCGTCCCGGGCCCCTTCTTCGATCGTCCGATCACATGTTTCGAAGGTCAGTTTCCATCGCTCCGCCCGGCATTTCTGCGTGGTCAGCAGATGGTTGGAGGCGATCCGGTAGACCCAGGTCTCGAAGCGGCTCTCTCCCTTGAAAGTCCCGAGGTTGGTGATGACCTTTACCAGGATCTCCTGTGTGGCGTCTTCCGCGTCGGCGGGGACGAAGAGCATCCGGATAGCCAGTCCGTAGACATTATCCTGGATTCTTCGAACGATTGCTTCGAGGGCGTGCCCGTCGCCCGTCTTGGCCCGTTCGACCAAATCGGCCATTGTCGATTCGACAACATGTAATCGTTTGGACATTTCTTCCACCTTTTTTCTTTTAGACACTTTTTATTGCCTCTCTGTGACAGAAAAAATAGAAAAAAGAGAAGGGGGGAGTTTTACCCTCTGTTTCCGTCATAGCGATGTTTGCGCGGCCGGCTTTACCGCAAACACATAGGCCCGCCGGCTCTGGTATTCCACCCCGGGGTAGGGATCCCGCTCGACGGCCTCAATCTTTTCAAATCCACTGTCCTTCAGGCGGCGGGAAATGAAATCTGTGGTAAATAGCATGACATCCATATCGATGTTTCTGCCGAGAAACTCTTTCACGTGGATCGTTCCCTCGCCGACGTGGTATGTCAGAAGGAATGTCCCCCCGGGCTGCAATACCCGGAATACTTCGCTGAAGGCCTTTCCTGCTTCTTCTTCTGTGAAATGAATTATTGAATAAAAAGCGACTGCACCGGCCATCGAGCCGTCTGCAAATTCGAGGTCAAGAATGTTTCCCTTTCGGAAGTGTATCCCAGGGTGAAGTCTCCGCGCCTCCTCCAGTAATTTTTCCGACAGATCGAGTCCCGAGATGTCAACACCAAGATTTTTCAGGTAGTGCGAAGTCTGACCTGGACCGCAGCCGAGATCCCAAACCGGCCCCCTGCCCCCGATTTCCCTGGAAAATCGGCGGAGCATTTCCTCATCCTTCGGCTTCTTTTTGTGCTCGCCGGAGAATGTTTCCGCGTATTCCTCTGCCAGCGAGTCGTATGTTTTCTCTATTTTCTTCACTTCCTGTTTCATTCTTATGAAGTGACACATTATGTTCAGAATCACGGTCACTATCTGTTAAAAAATGTAATTATGGGTATGCATCGGTTTAAAATTGTTGTTTCCATTTTTTGATGGTATAAATATTTCACCTTTTGTCCGGCCGGGGTTTCTTGCCGTCAACGGGATTATGGGGCTTCGACGCAGCTGAGACAAAAACATTTTATAGGCAACATAAAGAATGAACAATAAAAAAATCGGATTGCTTCAGCGAGAGGAGGTCAAAAATGAAAAAACGTAAAGTGTTGGCAATAGTTGCGTGTACCGTATTCCTTATCGCGTTCACGCTGTCGTCCGCATACTGCGAGCAAAAGTGCGAGGCCGTGTACGGGAAAGGCCCCGTGAAGTTTTCTCTCGCCACGGGCAGTCCCGGGGAACTGGGACTTCTCAAGGTAATCAGCGAGACGTTCTGCAAGGGGAAAAACATGTCCATGTGCTGGGTCAAAGCAGGATCGGGGGCATCCCTGAAGCTGCTGAGCAATAAGGCAGTTGACGTTATCATGGTTCACGCGCCGGCGGCGGAGAAAAAGGCGGTTACGGAAGGATGGGCGATCAAGCGAACCCTTATCGGATCGAACGAATTTTATATTGTGGGTCCTGTCGATGATCCCGCGGGCATTTCGTCGGCAAAGACCGCCGCGGAAGCATATGGCCTCATCGCGAAGGCACAGGCGAAATTCTTTTCCCGGGGCGATAATTCGGGCACCCACAAGAAGGAACTGTTTATATGGAAACAGGCCGGCATTGAGCCCTCCGGCGGCTGGTATATCGTCACGAAAGATTTCATGAGCGCGACGCTGAGCCGGGCGAATAGTGAAAAGGGATATTTCATGACCGACAGCAGCACCTGGGTATCTGACAGGAAAAATGTTGCCGACCTCAAGATACTCTTCAGGGGTGATAAAGTTCTTATCAATACCTACCATGCCCTCTGCCAACCGGCAGGAGCAACTCCCGGCGCATCGATCGCGGCCGAGTTTATTGATTTCGTTGCCTCCGGAAAAGGGCAGAGCCTTATCGGCGATTATGGGAAAAAGGAATACGGCGAAGGTCTTTACAACGACGCCGCCTACGCGAAGCAATACGAATAATCGCAGGGGTCAGGTCTTGCTTTTTGCCACGCGACTTCAGTGAAAGCAAAATGCAAGATCTGACCCCGAGAAGCGAGAAGATTGATCCCTGCAGCATGAGGTTAAGGAAATATTTATGCCTGACGAGGCTTTTGTCCCCGACAGCGGACACCATGCGTCCAAATGGATGATCCTGAGCGCGGTGATGATGGGCGTGATCATGGGACCTATCGACGGCAGTATTGTCAATGTGGTTCTGCCATCGATTGCCATGCACTTTAAAAGCGATTATTCCCTGGCCCAATGGGTGCCCACGATTTATCTATTGGCCATTTGTTCCTTTCTCCTGGTGTATGGCCGCCTGGGGGACATGCTGGGGTATAAAAAAATATTTCTCACGGGACTCGCATGTTTTGCCGGCGCCTCTCTCCTGTGCGGCCTTTCACATAACATGTGGATGCTGATTGTATTCAGAGGCTTACAGGGGCTCATGGTGGCGATGCAGATGGCCCTGGGCATGGCCATTGTCACCGAAGCCTTTCCTCAGCAAGAAAGGGGCAAGGCCATCGGCATCTATGCGACTGCGATTGCCCTTGGTCTGATGCTGGGTCCTGTGCTGGGAGGAATCATTGCCCAATATCTGAACTGGCGGTTTGTTTTCTTCATCAACGTTCCTATCGCCGTTATTGCCCTGCTGTGGGGTTACAAGGTCATCCCACCGGGGGAGCGGAAGACGGGACAACACCTCGATATTGCAGGCGCTGTGTTGGCATTTGTCTTTCTTTTCAGCATTGTGCTTTATGCCAACCGGGGCAAGAGCCTGGGGTGGTTTTCACCCGGGGGCATCGTTTTACTGCTGTGTGCAGCTGTATTTGGATGGCTTTTTTTCCATACGGAACGAAAATCAGAACAACCGATGTTAAACCTTTCGCTTTTTTCGAACCGCCGCTTCGGCTTTGCCTGCCTGAGTTCATTGCTGAACTTCATGGCCCTTTACACCGTCGCATTCCTCACGCCCTGGTATCTTGCCAATGCCCTGCACCGCGATGTGTTTACTGTGGGTATGGTGATGATGGCATTTCCGCTCCTGACCTTTTTCGTCGGGCCATTGAGCGGAAGCCTTTCAGACCGCATCGGGACGCGCGGACTTGCTTTTTCCGGGATGGTCATTCATGCGGTGGGACTGTTTCTGCTCAGCCGTTTAGGCGCTGCGGCCGGAAACCTGGATGTGGCATGGCGCCTGGCTGTCTGCGGCCTGGGGGCCGGCATGTTTCAGAGTCCGATCAACAGCGCCGTCATGGGGAGCGTGACTGCTCAATTCCGGGGCATTGCCGCCAGTATTTTAGCTGTAATGCGCAACACCGGCATGGCATTCGGCATCGCTGTCGCCGGCGCAATTGTATACAGCCTGGCTCCCTTTACTACCAGCGGACATGCCGGTCACTTTACCGACTGCCAGATGGATGAATTCCTCAGCGGGTTGCATTGGGCCTATCTGGCCGGTGTTGTCTTGTCATTACTTGCGGCCATCACCGCTTTATTCGCTAAAGCGGAAGTGCCACAATAATATCGGTGGGAACCGTAGATATCAGGTCTTGCTTTTTGCCAAGTCGCAGGGGTCAGGTCTTGCTTTTTGCCAAGCGGTTTCAGCGAGAGCAAAACGCAAGACCTGACCCCATAATACCCCATAATATGTCTGACCCCAGAATACGTTTATCTCACATCATTTTCATTTGGATCATCATTTTGTTTCCCGTTGTGTGAATAGATACTTGTTGACAGAACTTGTCATATATATAAAAATTATTTCGCTTTTCATGCATTAGATGATTGTCTTAATGCCGTTAACATGCGCTTCCCCTTTTCGAAGGTCAGACGGAACCACCATCGGTTGCAAAAAATCTGCAGAGAGGTTTTAAAGCAATGACAGTCCCCGAAAAGAAAATGGAAGAAAAAAAAGATGATCAGTTCCGTACGCCGAGGGAGGAGTCAGCGCCGTCTCAGGAAACAGTTGAAGAGGATGATGCCCCCTGTTTTAAGTTGACCGTTGATAACGATAACGATCGTGGGCGTGCGGAAGATGACATCAAGAAGGCCTATGAACTTCTGAAAAAACAGCTTGAAGATCAGGCTGACGCATTCCGTAAAAGTGAAGCAAGATACCGGGAACTTGTTCAAAACGCAAACAGCATCATTTACCGTCGCGACCCGCAGGGACATATAACCTTTTTCAACGAGTACGCTCAATCCTTTTTCGGATATTCCGAAGCGGAAATCATCGGGAAGCACGTCGTGGGGACTATCGTCCCTGAATGGGACGACAGCGGCCGGGACCTCGCGGAAATGATCGAAAACATCAGCCGGGACCCGGACCGGTACGCGTCCAATATCAATGAAAATATGCGCCGCAACGGAGAGCGTGCCTGGATCTCCTGGACCAACAAGGCCGTGCGCGATGAACACGGAAACGTGCGGGAGATCCTCTGTGTGGGAAATGACATTACCGACCTGAGGGAAGTCAGAAAAGCCCTCGAGGCATCGGAAGAGAGATACCGGACCCTCGTGGAGAACATCGGTATCGGTATATCGCTGATCAGTCCGGACATGGAGATCCTTACCTTGAACCGGCAGATGCGGGAATGGTTTCCCGCTATTGACGTTACCAGACGCCCTCTCTGCTACAGAAGTTTCAACGATCCGCCGCAGGATGAGATCTGCTCATACTGCCCGACGTATCTCGCCCTTCAGGATGGCAATGTGCATGAGGCCTTAACTGAGGCTCCCGCAAGGGAAGCGGTCAGGCAATACCGGATCGTGGCATCCCCTGTAAAAGACGAATACGGGACCGTGACAGCCGCGATCGAAATGGTCGAGGACGTCACCAAGAACATGGAGCTCCAGGAACGGCTTATCCTGAGTGAAAAGCTTTACGAAACCGTCTTTGAGACGACGGGAGCAGGAACGGTGATCATTGAAGACAACATGACACTGTCACTGGTGAACTCGGAATTCGCGAGGATCTCCGGCTATCCCAAAGAAGAAATACGGGGAAGAAGCTGGACTGAATTTATCGCGGAAAAAGATCGTGAAATGATGATGACGTATCATCATCAGCGGAGAGTCGACCCCCATGCCGTCCCATCGGTATACAGATGTTCCTTGATTGACAGCAAAGGCACAGAGAAGGTTGTTGTTCTTTCAGTATCAATGATTCCGGGAACAAAAAGGAGCGTGGCGAGTTTCCTGGATATTTCGGAACAGGAAATACTCCATGAGAGACTCATTGAACAGGAACAGAAGTATCGCCTCCTTGCCGACAACGTATCCGATGTTATCTGGACAACGGACATGAACCTGCGCTTCACTTATCTGAGTCCTTCTGCCGAAAAGCTGTTCGGTTACGGAAGAGATGAAATACTCGATATCCTGATAGAGAAAATCCTGACCCCTCATTCATGGAAGACTGTTAAGGCCTTGTGGAAGCGGTTCACAGAGGCGGTTGAACGCGGCGAATTCCGGGAACGATTGCTCGAACCACGAACAGTCGAACTGACGCTTCGTCGCAAAGACGGGTCGGTCATTTATGTGGAGACAACGGTGACCTACCTTCCCCCTTCCGCAGAGCATCCGGCATATATCCTCGGCGTGACCCGTAACATCACCAAACGCAAGGAACTCGAACAGGCACGCTGGGAGTTAGAAAACCGCTACCATGTTCTTTTTGATCGTTCACCGATGGGAGTATTTCATTATGATACCGACCTACGAATTATCGACTGCAATGAAGCGGCCGCCTCAATTCTCAGGACAACCAGAGACCATGTTATCGGTTTCGACCTGAAAAGCCTCGAGGATAGCAGCTTGATTCCAGCCTTGTCCGCTCCCCTTGAAGGAAAAGAGGGTACGTACGAGGGATTCTACAGGACAACAGTAAGCAAGGCTGAACTATGGATGTCACTGAGGACGGCCCCCATATACAGCCCTGACGGAAAAATCGACGGAGGCGTATCAATTATTGGAGATATCACTGAGCGCGTCCAGGCACAACATGCCCTGGTGGAAAGTAAAGAAGCGCTTGAAATCAAAACACGCTCGCTCGAGGAATCCAACACCGCGCTCAAGGTCCTCTTCGAGCAGGTTGAGAAAAACAGGCAGGAGATCCAGGGGAATGTGCTTTACAATGTCAAACACCTGATTTACCCCTACATCGACAAAATGCGTACCTGCAGGACGCAGAACGAACGTGACACCTGCCTGCAGGTGCTCGAAACAAACCTGAAGAACATCGTCTCCCCGTTTCTTCGCCACGTGACACTGACCCACTACAAGCTGACACCGAAAGAACTCGAGATTGCCAACCTCGTTAAGGAAGGAAAAACAAATAAAGAGATCGCCGATCTGCTGCATCTGTCCATTCGATCCGTCGAATTTCACCGGGACAACATTCGTAAAAAACTTGGATTAAAGAACAAAAAGGCGAATCTTCAATCGTTTCTGTCATCTATGAGCTAGTATCAGGTATTTCACCGTATAATGCACGTAATAAGTTGGTGTTGTAATTCCATCGTTTTGAATTATAATTCCTCTTAATGAATCCCCAGTGCATCGAGACTGTCCGATAGCGTGAAAACACGCCGACATGACGTTCACTCTGCAACGGGAGCGCCGATAAGGTACGAAGAGACGTTTTTTCGGACATATCATTCATTGCTCCGAAGACAATAAGCAGTCATGTAATTGTTACGATCCTGTCATCAACATATAACCGTGCTGACACATGATTCTGGTATGTTGATATCATTGCCGTGAGCACCGGCAAGGATGCCGAATCATCGATGATGAAGGAGACTTCTTCATCATGCGGATAAACAGGGGACACCCAGAAGGAGGTGATGTCATGGAACTGGGAACCGTTGTATTTTTTAATAACGAAACCGGCTTTGGCGTCATTCAGAATGACGAGGGCAAAAAACTGTTTCTCCATTACAGCGAGATTCGTTCCGGGTCAAAATCCTTATTCGAAGGGCAGCGGGTATGCTTTGATGTTCGAAAAGGACTCAGCGACAAGATGGCACTGAATATCAGGATGCGGTAGAAATTTCGGTGGCCGTGGGACTTCCTTCGCGTCTCGCTCTGGATAACGAAGACAGAAACGCATACGCAAGAGGAAATTGAGGAGACTTTTCATGAAGGAATTGATCATCTGTATGACGCGGGCATTGGTGGATAATCCCGAGGATGTGAACGTAAAGGAAGTCAATGGCGGGCAGACATCGATATACGAACTGCGGGTTGCCCGGGAAGATATCGGAAAGGTTATCGGCAAAGAAGGGAAAAACGCAAAGGCGATGAGAACCATTGTGAATGCCGCGATATCCAAACAACACAAGAGAGCGTTTCTCGAAATTATTGATTGAGTGCCTCTCTTGACATCCGCTGGAACATTTAACACACCGGGAGGGGACAATGAGTGTAAAAAAACGATACCTCAAGAAAAAACCTGTGTGCAAAGTTACCTTTGAATTGCCTCCCATTGCGACGGGACTTGCCAGCGAGGTCAATGTCGTGGGTGATTTTAACGACTGGAGCAGGAATGCCACGCCCATGAGGCGGGCAGAAAACGGCGGATTTCTGGCCACGCTTGATCTCAAAAAAGGTCGACAGTACCAGTTTCTGTATTTGATTGACAAGTGTATATGGGAAGTCGAAAGAGAGGCTGACAGATTCGTGAAAAGCCCTTACGGCGATTGCGAAAACTCGGTGATCGTCGTGTAAAGGAAGGTGCCTGAGGGCATGGAGAAGCGTATCCCGAGGCACCGTAATATACTCGGGATAATGCTGCCTGAAACAGCAGGAAAAACAGAGGGATAAGCTGCTCATGGAAAAAGAGATACCGAAGATATTGATACTGCCCGGTGTCAAGGCCGTCTATCGGAACGGTGAATCGATCTATCAATATCGGGAGTATCAGGGGGACACCGGAGTGATAAAAGACGATGATCTTCGTACCAATCGTTATAAAAACAGGGATAAACGGCTGTGAAGATGTAACAGTGTACCATTATGGAGGTCGCAAACGATGATCTTAAAGAAACAGTATCTGAAGACAAAACCGATCTGTAAGGTCACCTTCGGGATTCCCTCGGAAGTGACTTTCAACGCACAAACGGCACACCTGGTGGGTGAATTTAACGGCTGGGACATTACGGCAACCCCCATGAAAAAATTAAAAGACGGCTCTTTTACCGTTACAATGGATCTTGAAACCGGGAGGGCGTACCAGTTCCGATACCTTGTTGACCGCACCCAGTGGGAAAATGCATGGAATGCCGACAGGTATATGCCAACTCCTTTCGGGGACAGCACTAACTCCGTTATCGTCCTGTAGGCGGCGTGTCATTATATATCGATACACGCCAGCGATATCCAAAATTCTCAGATCCTTGCTGTAGTCAGGTCTTGCTTTTTGCTACTTTCAACCGGCTCAACAAAACACCCCGCTCTCGTTTCCGAGACGCGGGGTTTTTTCTTCAATTACTCAACAGCACCTTATTATTTTGAAGAATCTGAGAGGGTATCGCGATATCCTTTGACATGCCGAGCCACGCATCTTATACTCCCCGCACTTTCACAGAGGAGGGACCGCAGGTGAAGCACATACTGTATCTTGCCGGAAAATTTTTCTATTTCCTGATGGGCTGGCAGTTTGAACCGGTCCCGCCCTACCTGTCCAGCAAGCATGTGATTATCGGATTTCCCCACACCTCCAACATGGATGCAGTCAGGGCCTTCCTCGGCTACTGGATCACAAAGCGAACCGGCCATATCATGGTCAAGAAAGAATGGTTCTTCTGGCCCATGTCCTGGGTGTTCAAAATCATCGGCGGCATTCCGATTGACCGACGGTCGCCACAGGGTGCCGTGGAACAGATGGCGGATATTTTCAACAGCAGGGATGAATTTCTTCTCGCCATTGTGCCGGAGGGAACACGGAAAAAAGTCACAACCATCAAAAAGGGATTCTGGCACATCGCCAAGGCCGCCAACGTTTCCATCATCTGCTGGTTTCTGGACAACAAAAACAAGAAAGCCCGCTGGCTCGGCGAAATCACTCCCGGCGAGAATATGATTGACGACCTGATCCGGATACGTGACATCTATGAAAAGGCCGGCTACCTGTTCCCTCTGGATATCGCAGACTCTCCCGGGAAAACAAATCCTGATGAACAATAAAGGACAGACCCGGACCCGGGGTCAGGTCTTGCGTTGTGCCATCTTTTTATAACTCCAATCGAAACAACAAAAACCCCGCTCTCGGTTCCGAGACGCTGGGTTTTGTTCTTCAATTTTAGTAAATCCTTCATGGCTTCAACGAAATTTCCCGACTGCGACTCACGGTATATTTGATAGTATTGTACATAGTATGTCGAAAAATTCTCGACATACTATGTCATATAGTGGAACAATTTCTCACATATCCTGAAACCCTCACCATATGCTCGGCAGACTTCTTCCCCGACCTTGTTTCCAGGATTCAATTGCGGTAATAAGCGTGGGGGTTGCTTGGCGTCAATTGATAGGCCCCTTGTTTGGCTTATTGTGCAACCGTCGGATTGTGCAGGATAACGGTTTCCAAAGTCCAGGACCTTCGGGCAATGTGGTCGATGGCTACCCCCCTTTCTTCTTCCAATGCGAATACTTAAATATTTAAGATGTGATCCCTGAGCTTTATTCTTGATAGTGCTTTCCTTTTCGTCTAAGCTTCTTCGCGAGAAAGCCATTTCCCATGCAGGATGAAAAGGCAGGCGGCTTTTCGGCCGGCATGGCCTCGGGCGGGACGTATGAAGATCATTTTTGCACTGCTCATAATTGTGTTTCTCGCCTTCAGCGGTTACCACCTGACCTTTCGGGGTTTCAAACTGCCGCTTTTCGCCCGCGAATTCTACCTCAAGGGGACGGAATTCCTTTTCCTCGGGCTCATACTTGGGCCCTCATTTCTGAACCTCCTGGACACGGAAACGATGAGGGGGCTGGAACCTGTGGGTGCCCTTGTGCTCGGATGGATCGGCCTTCTCTTCGGCTTTCAGTTCGAAATCACCCGGTTGAGACGGTTTCCCCTCGATTTTTTCACGGCGGCTCTCCTCGAAAGCCTCCTCACATTCGCGGTGGTGTTCTGGAGTGTCTATCTGACATTGCCGATGATCACCGACATATCGGGGACAATGCGCCTCGTGGTATCGCTCACCCTTTCAGCGGCCGCCGCCTGTACAGCCCAGACAGGTGTGGCCCTCCTGACACCGGATTTTACCGAACGGCACGGAAAAACCGTCGGTATCCTGAGGTATGTTTCCAGCATTGACGGGCTAAGTGCCCTTGTGATTTTCGCCGTAGTGTTCTTTTTCAAAGAACCATCGATTTCAGGGTTTTACTGGATCGGGGATCTGGCCATGGGAACGGTATTCAGTTTCGTCATAAGCATGGGACTTGTTTTCCTGTATATTATTTTCATAGCAAGTCATCGTGACGAAAAAGAACTGGCCCTGGTAGTCATCGCCATGGCGGTGCTCACGAGCGGCATCGCGTCGCTGCTGCACTTTTCACCGCTGGTAACCAATTTTTTCGTTGGGTTTTGTCTTGTAAATTTTTGTCGCCGAAAGGAACGACTTTTCAAAATTTTTGTGGGTGTCGAAAAACCCGTCTATCTGCTGCTACTGGTTTTTCTGGGCGCCTCCTGGACGCTTGATTCCCCGTGGCTGATCGTCCTGGCGGCCCTGTACTGCCTGTGCCGGTTTGGGGGAAAGTTGTTCGGCGGCTTTCTGGTCACTCGTCTGAATCCGGAACTGAGGAGCTATCCGCCTCATATAGGCTTCGGTCTTCTCGACCAGGGAGGGCTTCCCCTTGCTATCCTGTTCGACTTCCAGCGGGGAATCTCCTGCGATATCGCCGCCGGTGTCATCAGCCTGGTGCTGCTGGCGGTCATATACAACGAATTTCTTGGCCCGTACCTGCTGGTGCGTTTGTTGAAAGAAGCGAAATAATGGCTGAGCTTCATCAAAGCAAGAAAAACCTGATAATGTATATCCTGACTCTTTTCGTCGTTACCCTTTTTGCGTTATGGCTTCGACGCCTTGACATAGAATCGAGCTGGCAGCTGGCGGGAATGATCAACTTTTCCCTCGGGTTCGTCATGCTGGCGGCCTATATGAGCGCACAGATTCTGAAGATAGCCCGGCTTCCCCTCATCAGCGGCTATATCATCGTCGGAATCATTGCCGGCCCCTATGTGAGCGGTTTTCTTACGGACGACATGATCGACAGATTCGGATTTATCAACGACATTGCCCTCAGCTTCATTGCGCTGACGGCCGGTGGTGCCTTGCATCTGCAGATGCTCAGGAAACGCCGTAAAATAATTGTCCTCAATATTGTGCTTCTCACCGTGGTAGTTTTCGGATTTGTGTTCACGTTTTTTGCATTTATGGGAAGCCATTTCAATTTTACCGGGAACCTCGCATCACCGCAGATAATTGCGTTTGCCGTCCTGATTGGTGTCGTTGCCGTGGCGCGATCTCCCTCGTCCGCCATCGCGATTATCAGTGAATCCCGTGCTTCCGGCCCCTTTACGGAAACAGTACTCGGGGTCACCATTGCCATGGATGTTCTTATCATCATTCTCTTCACGATTGCAGTGACAGCGGCGCGAATCTTTGTTGGCGGCAGTGAAATGCCGGATACACATGTTTTTGTGGCCGTTTCCACGGAATTGGTGATTTCATTCTTTCTTGGCGCATTGCTGGGGAAAGGGATCGCGTTATACATTGATCGCATCAGGCACAATCTTCCCCTCTTTCTCCTTTTTCTGGCCTTCGGCGTGAGCAAGCTTTCATTGTGGCTCAACAACGGCATTGAAATCCATTTCGATGTTTATCTTCATTTAAAACCATTACTGATTTGCATGGGTGCGGGGTTTACCGTTCAGAATTTCAGCAAAACGGGGGCTTATTTTATGGATAACCTGGATCGCGTCAGCCTGCCCGTGTACGTGCTTTTCTTTTCACTGGCCGGTGCGTCCCTGAACTTTGAGGCGCTCAAGGTGTGCTGGATGCTGGCATTGTGTCTTGCCATTGTGCGCGTGGCAGGTATCTTTTGTGCTACATGGCTTGCCGGAACAATTGCCGGGGATCCGCCACTGCATAATCGTACCGCCTGGATGGCCTACCTTACACAGGCCGGGGTTGCCATCGGTCTGGCCCAAATAGCAGAGAGCGAATTTCCCGGGATTGGTGTGTATCTGACTACGGTTATACTGGCGCTGATTTTTGTCAATCAGTTGGTAGGTCCCGTAACATTTAAAACAGTTCTGAATCTCGTGGGGGAGTCAAAGGTCCGCTGACGGATCAGCCCTCGGGCGGGTGCTCTTTCAAGCGTCGCCCTATCTTCTTTTCCATGTGGCGCTGGCGTTCTTCGGGCTTTTCCCTGCGGCCCAGGCGCCCGAAACTGAGAGCGGGGGCTACCACGTAAATGCCCTGGAAAGGTTTTCCTGTCTCGCTGCAGAGCGCTTCAAGGCAGGCGATCGCCTGATCGACGACCTCTTTATCCCTGATGATCGTGAAAACTGTCTTATTGTGGGGCATTCCGCCGCTGGTAAGCGACCGGAATCCCGCGAAGATGGGGATATGATGGCTGATCAACTGAAGCGAATCTGTGCTCTCGATGACCGTGGCACCGGTGATTCCTATGTCCAGCCACCCCGTAATGAGGTCATTGAGGAGTTCTTCATTATTGAGGACGGTTATTAAAAGATACACGGAGTATTCTCTTTTTTTACTTTAAATCGTCAGTTAACGGTCAGTGAAAGGGCATTTTATCTTCGATCGACACAATGGTGTTGAAGAGTTTTTCGGGATTCTCAGCCTTTCGTACCGCCTTAAGGAATTCGGGCTTCAGGCACAGCCTCGAAGCGCCGGCGAGTATTCCAAGATGCAGGGCCGTCTGGTTTTCCGGAATAACCAACGCGATGATAAGGTCCACCGGAAGCGTATCCAGGGCCTCAAAGTCAACGGGCTCCGCCAGCCTGATCAGAATAACGCAGGCATCCCGCGCCTCGCGGCTGGTTGTGTGCGGGAATCCGATTCCGCCGCCTATGCCCGTGCTCATGGTCTCTTCCCGTTTCCGCATGCCGTCATAGAGGGTGTCAGCATCGCTCACAAGGCCGATTTCCGCGCAGGTGTCGGCAACAAAACGAAGGACCGCGTCCTTGTCCGGTAACGGTGTGCGTAAAAAAATATGCTCGGTCCGAAGATACGTTGAGATTTTCATAATCCGCCGGATCTTTTTTTATCTGAAAGCATTTCCCTTTTAGTAAGTTTATTGCCGGTAAATGTCAAGGAGGAAGCGGATTACCCGAACGAAAACCCCGTTCTCTTCCGAGAAACGGGGTCTTTTTTTCAATCACTCGACGGCCCCTCCTTTACAAAGGCCGAGGATAAAAAGCTATGGTGTAGAAGGGTCGCGAGATCTCCTTCAGTTGCGTGAGAAAAAGACCCCTGGCCGATCGCCGGGGCCCCATCTTCAGAATTTCAGGGTAAAGATTATTCCCACTTCCCTGGAATTATTTTTGGGCTCGTACGCGTAGCCGATGGGCGTTCCCCCGTAGGTCAGGGTTTCCCAATCAGACTCTTTGATACTCCAGTATCGGTAAAACGGTTCGATAACGAAACTCATGTGCTCCCCTGTTCGCTGGAATTTAAGGGAACACCTGAACCCGTAACCGTCTCTCTGCTTGTTGTCGACATCATTGTAGTTAGGGTCGGCGTCGCTCAGATGGCTCTTCTGCTTTCCCTCCCAGAAGATGTCCCCTTCGAAATTCATCCCGTAGGCCCAGTTGTCTCCTATCTTAGAGAATGTCTCGATACCGATGGGGCTGTAGTAGTAGTTTGATTCTCTTTCGTATCCGGCGGCGCCCGTTGAGCTGATTTCTCCCGATGTATCATCATTCAGATACCGGTATCCGAACCCCGCGTAGAGGGTGATGACCGATTCCCGGGTTATTTCAAAATCGTATCCAATTAACCCCCGTATTTCTACCATGTAGTCCGGTATATTATTGATGGTTCCTGAATTTTTATAATCGACCCTTCCGTAACTGTACCGTGCCTCCGCCCGGGCCATCACGTCGTTGTGGTACGTGTAGGAACCCCCGATTCCTGCCATATACCCCGATTCCCTCATGGTATCCGGCTCTTCGTATTTTATGAATGATGTTTCCGGTTTCAGTTCCCACGAATGTTTCTGCAGCATGTCGATAACGTCGTGATCCTTTTTGATTGCTCTGTCCTGCCCGGGTGCTTCTGCTTTTTCAAAATCTTCAACAGATTGAATATCATCAAAGTCGCGAATGATTGTTTCCCCGCGCTCCGTTTTTATAGTGATCGTATTCTTGTTCATTTCGAGGATTTGCCCTTTGATGATACTTCCGTCCCTCAAGGTAACACATTGTGATTTTTTTACCTCTGCCGATAATGGCGAACCGATGAAAAGTCCGATGAGGATTACCAGAATTGAAAGATACATTTTGTCACGTGTTTTCATTGAGTCCTCCTTTTATGGAATTGGGGGCGGGATCTGTTTTCTGCCATCCTCGCAAATCCTTTACCTCACAAAAAAACCCCGTTCTCTTCCGAGAAAAGGGTTTGATCTTCAATCGCTCCACGATTCCCTCCTTTACAAAGGCCGGGGATCTATTAAAGTTGTATTTTAAAAGAGTCGTGAGACCTCTTTAATTATTCATGGAAATACACTATAATCTGAAAATGTCAAGAAAATTTACCGCGGGCGGTGGCGTTGGGTGTTTTTAAGATTCTTTCTTATCTTCTTTCGGCTTGCCTTTCGGCCTCCTCTTTCGCGGGGGCCGATAGCTTCTTTTCCTTTTCTGTTTTGTCTCGTCTTTCGGCGGGGCCTCCTCCCGAAGAAGGTCTTTCCCGATCCAGAGGGGTTTGATCGTCAGCCTCTGGACGAGTTTCCGCAGTTGGGGAATATCCCGCCGTGTAACAAAGGTGATAGCCTTACCCTTCCGGCCCATCCTGCCTGAACGCCCCGTTCGGTGGGTGTATTGTTCTCCATCCCCGGGGAAATCCCAGTTGACCACATGAGAAACATTTGAGAAGTCGAGGCCTCTGCCGGCTACATCGGTGGCGATGAGGTACCGTATCTTGTTTTTCCTGTAGTTCCTGTAAATGGAAGAGCGTTTATCCTGACTGAGGCCGGCATGTATATACTCGATATCGCTTATTTCTTTCTTCATGCTTCGATAAAGATCATCCACCTTGTAGCGGGCGTTGCAGAAGATGATTACCTGCTGAATGGTATCCCCTGCGAGGTGCTGCATCAGCTCTGAGAGCTTGTTTTTCGGATGCACGTACTGGAAGTAATGGTCGATGCTCTCCGGCGACGTCCTCTCCTGAATGAGCGAGATGTGCCGGGGGTCGTGAAAACTTTTATCAACCAGTTTTTTTATGTCTTCTGCCATGGTTGCCGCGAAGAGAAGCGTCTGGTGTTCATGAAGAATGCACGACAGGATAAAGTCAATATCGTCGAAGAACCCCGTCTGTAAAAGCTCGTCGGCCTCATCAAGGACCACACACTTTATCCGGGACAGGCTGACCGTCCCGTCGTACATGAGATCGATGAGCCTCCCCGGCGTCGCGACGAGAACGTGTACCTCATGGATGAGCTTGGCGACCTGAATCCCCTTGCTGAATCCGCCGTAGACACCGAAGGGAACCACCCCGGATGACGCCCCTATCTTGTGGATTTCGTTCACATACTGGATGCACAGTTCGCGAGTCGGAACGATGATGAGACCCTGGATGGCATTGACTGAAGTGTCGATTTTCTGGATGAGGGGGATGGCACAGGCCGCCGTTTTTCCCGAACCGGTTTCGGCAAGGGCGCAGAGGTCGTGTCCGGCGGCGATAATCGGGTAGGTTTCCTCCTGAACAGGGGTCATCTCGTCGTACCCCATGTCGGTAATCGCCTTCAATATGTCCGGGGGCAGGCCAAGTTCACTGAATTTCATATACGGCATCTCATTTTTTACTCGAACAATGTAGTGGACAGTGTTTTGTCTACCCTTTTCTGGCGGTTTAAACAATATAAATTATGACGGCTTTGTAAAAAGTCCACAGCCGGGGTCAGACAGCCGGGGTCA
>JAFGWZ010000034.1 GCA_016936905.1 Deltaproteobacteria bacterium
ACTGGACATACCGCCACCGATCCCGCCTGTGCACCGGCGTACTCGTTGTCCCGTGACAAAGGATGCAGGAGTTCTGTTCATCTGCTGACATGCCGCCCCTCCTACGGTGACTCGGCCCTGACCTTCAACTTATCGAGAAATGCCTCGACCATGACATTGTGTTTAAGCCTTACCTTCAGGTTCCAGAAGACCCGCCTGATGAGACCCCGGGGATTAACGATGATCGTCTGCCTGACCCGCGTGCCGCCATCGGCATCTTCCAGTTCCCACAGCTCCGTCCCCCCGGCAAAGAACCCGTCACGAAAACTCAACCGTATCCGCTCGCCGGGGACAACCTCGTCGACACGGGAGGTCCAGCCCAGTTCGAATATGTGTTTTATCCCGGTTGTGACAATGGTACCCTGCTGGCAGGGTGAAGGTCCTTCGAACGCCACCACCGTTCCCTCAGGACAGAGGGTTGTAAATGCTTTTTCATCTGTCAGCAGGCGGAAGATCTTCTGCCTGTCCGCATGAATGAGACGGGCATGTTGATTGATTTCTCCCCGGTAGCCCTGATAATCGTCAGCGTTGATCGTATATTTCGTCGAACATCCGAGCAGACAGGCCACACCGCAGATGATCAATGCCAATCGAAAGAATCGATCCATCACATGCCGTCCCATGCTCATTATCCCTGCAGATTCCGCCAGGCGAAACCGCCGATCAAAGGGAAACTGCTTCATACCGTCGTAAAATTGAGTTTGACTTTTTTTTGTGGTACTTATAAAAAGTTTTTCTTGCACTCAGGAGTTTCCCCAATGCAGGATAGCGAAATTAAACACACAATCAATGCGCTGTAAAGCTATTTTATCCCTGCGGCATTGCAGACCCGGATGATTATCGGGAAGGCATGGAGGCCATGAAAGTCCTTTTTTACTGGGTTCTGTACCCGCTGATACGTCCCCTGTATCTCGTATCCGTTATCGTTAATACGCTTGTTCTGGGCATTATCGTGATTTTCATCTCTCTGTTCGATTCGAGAGGAACGGTTGTCCACTACATCGGCAGATTCTGGTCCCTCCTCAACATATGTCTCTCCGGAACGAGGGTTACACTATCGGGAGCGGAAAAGATCGACAGGCACAGGTCATATATCGTCATGTCGAATCACCAGAGCCTGTTCGATGTATGGGCGCTGATCGGGAAACTGCCGCTTCAGATTCGATGGATTGTAAAAAAGGAGATCAGAAAGATTCCCGTCTTTGGATACGCCCTTGAAAGAATGGGACACATCTATATCGACAGGGCCGACCGAAACGACTCCTATGCGGGGTTGAACGAGGCCGCCCGGAGAGTCAAGGGAGGAACATCGGTGATTATTTTTCCCGAAGGAACGAGAAGCAAGGACGGACGGCTGCTGAGGTTCCGCCCCGGGGGGGCGGTGATCGCCCTTCGATCGGGAGTTTCGATCCTGCCGGTGACGGTCAACGGCGGCCGTTTCGTGCTTCGGAAAGGCACGCTTGATCTCCTGCCGGGGAAAATGGAGATCATCATCGGTGATGAGATCGACCCTGCAGCCTTCGGGGAAAATGACAGGGACGCGCTGATGGAAAAGGTCAAATCAGCGATTGAAAAAAATCTCGATTTATCATACGGGGAAATCCCGTAAGCAAATAACACGAAAGGTCCGGACCCTTCACCTCGATGAGAAGACATATTCTCGACACCCCCGTTTCGTATTACGCCATCTATTTCACCGTCCGATATCTGCCCATCGGGCTCTGCCACTGGCTGGGAAAGGTGGTGGTCCTCCTGGTGTATGCCTTTTCCCGGAAAGACCGTAACGGCCTCGCTTATAATCTTTCGCTGGCGCTGAACAGACCGACGTCCGATCCGCTCGTCAGGCGAACGGTCCGTATGATTTTCGTAAACTACGGCCGGTACATGGTGGACTTCTTTCTCATACCCCAATTGCCAGCCCATAAAACCAGGGAGTTCTTCGCCGACGTGCAGGGGGAACCCATCCTCAGGGATGCCCTGGATCGAGGGAAAGGAGCCGTTTTTGTGTCGGCCCACGTGGGCAACTGGGAAATCGGGGGTAGCCTGCTTCGCCTCCTGAATTATCCACTGGCGGTCGTCGCGCTTGCCCATAACACGGGTGCCACCAACATCCTCGTGAACAGTCTTCGAAGAAGCAGCGCAATCGATATCATAGAGATGGACCCCCTCTCCCCGCTTTCAGCGCTTCAGATTCTCAATCATCTCAGAATGAACAAGATCGTCGCCATGGCAGGCGACAGGGAATTCTTCGGCAGGGGACGGCCGGTGACGTACTTCGGAAAAAAGGTGGCATTTCCTGTGGGACCTGTTATGGTTGCCATGAAATCGGGGGCGCCTGTCATTCCCGTTTTCATTATAAAGCAGCCTGACGGGAGGTATACAGGCATCCTGGAAGAAGCGATCTTCGTCGACGACAACGGCGGCGAGGCCATCGACGCGGCACTGGGCAGGCTGGCTCGGGTGTTCGAAACATACATCCGCCGGTATCCCGACCAGTGGTACTGCCCCGACCCAATCGATGAGGGAGGCACACGGTGAAACTACACCTGATCATACCTAAATGGCCCGATAACAGCCTTTGGGGGCAGATCTATTTCCGATTCCCTTATC
>JAFGWZ010000300.1 GCA_016936905.1 Deltaproteobacteria bacterium
CTTTTGCCCTTAGCCTACGTTTTGAAGACCGCTCAATTGAATTTGGGAAGTAACCCATTGAGACTTGAGCCATAAAAGCCGAAAAGTTAACATTTGGAGGGAAATACCGAAATGCCGTTTAAAGTTATAGTGACGTCTGATTTTGATCATATGAGTGAAGTTGCCGCCCGTATCGTCGTTGATAATGCCCGGAAGACTCTCGCTGAAAAGGGAACATACATTCTCGGTCTTGCTACCGGCAATACCCCGACCGGTCTGTATAAACACTTCGCCAAGGCTGCCAATGGAGGAGAGTTCGATCCGTCGAGCATTGAAAGTTTCAACCTTGACGAATATATCGGCCTTCCCGGTGAAAACGCCCAGCAGCGGGCGCTCCATCGTGAAAGTTACAGTTTCTTCATGATTCAGGAGCTGTTCGGCCTCATGTCCCGGAAATTCAGAGAAGTGAACGTCCCGTGGGGGACCCTGATCGACCAGGAGAAGCTCGATTCCGAATTGAAGGCGTATCCAGACGACTGGGTGGAGCATGGCGCCGACAGGGGCAAGGCAATCGTCATCGATCCCGACGCCCGGTCGGAGTACCTTCGGTGGATTCGACGGGAGATTCTCGATGCCTATGGTGAAAAAATAAGGCGTAAAGGAGGCATTGATCTTCATATTATCGGTGTCGGCGGAAAAGGTCATGTCGCCTTTCATGAGTCGGGGATACCCTTTGAGAGAAATGAAATGCTCCTGGTAAAGCTTGACGACAATACGGTAGAGAATGCCGTTGCCGACGGACATTTTCCGAATGCGGCGGATAGCCCGTGGTATGCAATTTCCATGGGAGCCGAGCTTGTCTATCAGGCGCGGACCGTTGTTCTCCTCGCCAACGGCGGTCGAAAGGCCGAATCGGTGGCGGCATCGCTCCTTAACGATCCTTCCTCCTTGATCCCCATTTCCTACGGCCAGATACTTTCCCGGAACGGGGGCATGATGATATATGTTATCGATAAAGCGGCGGGCGAGTATGTGCTAGATAACGCAGATGAAATCAGGAAGCGGGGGATAGAAATCGAGGATATGAGCAACCAGGAAGCGTCTCAGCGAGTTTCGGATCTGCAGTTTTACCGCGACCCGGAAACCTGTCTGATCGGATAAAATTCCGGTGCATTGACCGTTCGAAGGGTTTCGGTTGTGTTACGTCCAGTGGTGCGCCGAAGCCTTTCTTTACCGAAGTGACCGGCCTGTGGGGGGTTCTATTGCCGGGTGCGTCTCACGCGGATTATTCGAAGAGCCACCTTCCGGAAAAGGACGGGAAAACATACAATGGAACCATTCATTGCCGCGGCGGTAAGCCTCGCAGTCTCCGTTACCCTGATAACGAAGAGAAAGACGAATTATCTTCATCTCTTGTTTGCCGCCCTGTGCTTCGCCCTCTTCTCAGACAAGATCGGATCATTTCTTCATGCGGTTCTCGGAACGACCTACTGGCGTGCGGTCCACTACGTGGGAACCCTGTTGATTCCGCCGCTCCTCATCATGTTTGCCCGTGCCTCCTTCGGCTACCGGACATTTCTGGCTATTCGGGATATCATGGTCACCGGTCTTATGAGTATCATAGGAATCCTGGCGTTCCTGACGCCGTTGTTTCCGTGGGCTCGCCATGATGTTCTCCTCTTTGTATATAACGGCGGCATTGCTTTTTACTGTTTCACGGCGCTTCTCCTGTATATCGGAAATGAACCGGCGGGGCCCTTCCGCGCCCGTATGATCGCCGTTGCCGTTGCCTGTGCGATAACCGCCGTTTTCGGTATGATCGACATCATGGGCATGCTGGGCCACAGGATGCTGCCGCCTCTTTTCGACGTCGCCGTTGCCGCCCTCATCTACTTTGTCTTTATAACCATTACCAACCCCGACCTCTACGAATGGTACGGAACGATCATCCGCTCCCTGTCCGTCGTCGGTGCCGTGCTCGTATCGACCATCCTGTTTTACGTGATCATGGCGCTGGCGAATCAGTCAACAACCATGCCCTTCAGCGGTGTGTTTATCTCGCTGTTGTTCATCGTCATACTGATCGATCCGGTCAAGGACCTGCTCAGATCGGCGGTGAATTATTTTCTGAAGGACTATGATGATCTCGCTCCCCTGGTCGATATGGGAACGGTATCCCGGCAGAAGGATTATGCCTCTCTGGAAGAAATGGCCACCGGTCTCGCCCATGAGATCAGAAACCCCCTTGGCTCGATAAAGGGCGCCGCCCAGTATCTCAAAGCGGAGGCCGAGACAACCGGCACTTCGAAATTACTTACTATTATTATTGAAGAAACGGACCGCTTAAATTCGGTGGTCTCTCAGTTTCTGAATTACGCGAGGCCTCACACGTTCAATGTTGAAAAACAGGACATCAATCGAATCGTCACCAAGGTCGTATCGCTCATAAAGGCGAAAGGAGCGCCTTCGACGATAACCATCGAGGAGAACCTGGCAGCCCACCTGCCGGGAGTGAAGATAGATGGAGAACAGATGCTCCAGGTATTGTTGAACATCGCGTTGAACGGTATTGAAGCCATGCCTGACGGGGGGACGCTTCGTTTCGGCACGGCGAGGATTATCGGCGACGGGCGGAGGAAGGTGGGAATTTCCATTGCCGATACCGGCCAGGGAATAGAAGCGAAGGACAGGCGGGAGATTTTCAAGCCCTTTTACACGACAAAAAAACGGGGGACGGGGCTGGGCCTTTCCATCTGCCACAAGATCGTGAGAAATCATGGTGGAACGATCCGGGTCGAATCGTCGTCTGACCGGGGGACGACGTTTTTCATAAGAATATAGGGACGGGCCTTGACATGATTCGCCGTCCATACTAGAAGTCCTCTGTAGATGGCCCGATATACATTTATTCCAGATATGAAGGCACATGAAAAAAATTCTGATAGCTGACGATGAATTGAATATGCTCCTTGTGATCGAGGCAATGCTCGAGAAGGAGGGGTACGCCGTCGTAACGGCCGGTGACGGAGTCGAGGCCCTCCGCATCCTCGAGGATGAAGACATTGCCGTCATCGTCACCGATTTGAAGATGCCGAAGCTCGACGGCCTCGGGCTGCTCTCCCGGGTCGTCAAGGAATATCCGTCGATCCCCGTCATAATCATCACCGCCCACGGCACCGTCGAAACAGCGGTGGAGGCCTTGAAGAAAGGAGCCTTCGACTACATCACCAAGCCTTTCGAACAGGAAGACCTGACAAATGTGATCCGTAAAGCCTTTAAGACCCATTCGTTCAGTGATGAAGATCTGGTAATGAACCCCGACGAGATCGATCACTACGACATTATCGGCCAGAGCGAACCGATGATCAGGATCTACGATGTTGTCAGGAAGGTGGCGCCGACGACAACGACCATACTCATTACCGGTGAAACGGGAACGGGGAAAGAGCTCATAGCGAACGCGATTCATAACAACAGTCCCCGGAGAGACGATCCCTTTATCAAGATAAACTGCGCCGCTATCGCTGAAAACCTGCTGGAGAGCGAGCTGTTCGGCTATGAAAAGGGTGCCTTTACCGGTGCCGTCAACAGAAAACCGGGAAGGTTCGAGCTGGCCCATAAAGGCACCCTGTTCCTCGACGAAGTGGGTGAACTGCCGAGAGACATGCAGGTCAAGCTCCTCCGTGTTATCCAAGATCAGGAATTTGAAAGAGTCGGTGGTCTCCGTACGATCAAGGTCGACGTGCGGCTGATCACGGCGACGAACAGAGACCTCCTGCAGGATGTGAAGGAACAGCGCTTTCGCGAAGATTTATACTATCGATTGAATGTGCTGCCCATACATATTCCTCCTCTACGGGAACGGAAAGACGATATTCCCCTCCTTGTTGACTATTTTCTCGATAAATTTAACAGGAAGCTCGGTCGATCCGTCACCGGTATGGATCAGCAGGTTAAGGACTTTTTTATAAACTACGGATGGCCCGGGAATATCAGGGAGCTTGAGAACGTGATTGAGCGGCTGGTTCTCCTTGCTCAAGGACAGGCCTTGACACTTTCCGATCTTCCCCCTGAGGTGGTTTCAGGGATCAACTCCGAGGGCAGGCCTCAACGGGCTGGCGATCCCGGAGTAAACGGAAAATCCTTCAAGGATATCATCAGAAGCAGCACCGAAGAGATCGAAAAACAGATGATCGTCAAAACACTTGAAGCATGTGGTGGAAATGTGAGCAGGGCCGCCAAGGACCTGGGGCTCAGCCGCAAGGGGTTGCAGCTGAAGATGATAAAATATAATCTCCGCAAGGGAAATGGGGCGTGACGGAAGAGGCGTAGAGGCGAAGCATATGCCGGCACCGGTAGAAGGTGTGACGATATACATGGTGCCGAAGAGGAGACAGAAGGTACTGAGATTTCCCGCGTGCCGCCGTGTGGGATGGCGACGGGGAAATGAACAGGCCTGGTAAGGAATTTCATTTACCAGAGGCTTTGGGGAGTCAATCCAATCGCAGGAATGGGAAGAAAAATCATGGCGCACAGGATAGAAGTCGGATTCAAGCCGGGCATCAGGGACGCTCTCGGGGAGAAAACAGCCAGGAAGATCGTCGAACAGTTGGGTCTCACCGTCGATAGGGTAATCACGATCGACGTGTATACCATTGACGGGAACCTCACGGACGGTCAGTTGGAAACGATTGCGAAAGGGCCCCTTTCAGATCCTGTCATACAGCAGTATGTGATCGACAGGGGGCTTGCCGTTGATTTTACCTGGATGATCGAGGTGGGA
>JAFGWZ010000301.1 GCA_016936905.1 Deltaproteobacteria bacterium
ACTCCGCGGCCATGACGTGACACTGTTCGAGAAGGAGGCCGAGCTCGGGGGCATGCTCAACGTCGCCGTTATCCCCCCTCATAAGGAAGAACTGAACAATCTCAGAGATTATCTGACATACCAGATGGAAATCCTGCCCGTCCATGTGAGATGCGGCGAGGAATTTACCACTGAGAAACTCGATGAACTTAATCCAGACGCGGTGATCATGGCGTCCGGGTCGAAGCACATTATCCCCCCCATACCGGGTGTAGACGGAGAGAATGTCGTGACAGCCATCGATGTCTTGAACGGATCGGCGTCGGTGAAGGATACGGTCGTCGTCATCGGGGGAGGGCTGATCGGTGTGGAAACCGCCGAATATCTCGCCGATCGGGGAAGGAAAGTTACCGTCGTCGAGATGCTCCCTTCGATCGCCCAGGATGTGGGCCCCTCGAACCGGTGGGGGCTCCTGTCGAGGCTCCGAAACAAGGTCTCCGTCATGACGGATACCCTGGTCACTGGCATAACGGAAACGGCGGTCTTCGTTCGTGATAAGGCAGAAAGGCAGGCTGAGATTGAAGCGGAATCGGTGATAATCGCTGTCGGGCTGTGCCAGCAAAGAGGCATGGAAGATGCTGTCAGGGCATCGGGAAGAGAATATATCGCGATCGGGTCATGCTGTGAACCCGGCCAGATCTTCGAGGCCATGGCGGATGGTTTTTCCGCGGGAATCCGCGTTTAATCAGGACGTGTTGAATGATGGTCTGACCGGTCACCGGAGAATGGAGGGTCACCGTGAGCGAAGTGTATAGTGAATGTAAGGATCGGATCTGTACGATCATCCTGAACCGCCCCGAGGTGAGAAACGCCGTTGACGGAAACACCGCCAGGCAGATTGCCGATGCCTTCCGTGCCTTCGACGGGAACGATGGACTGGATGTGGCGGTTCTCTGGGGGGCGGGAGGACATTTCTGCGCCGGGGCGGATCTCACGGCCCTGACCGACGAAACGACTCGAAATCAATTGAATGATGACATGGCCCTCGATGGCCCGATGGGGCCGAGCCGGTTAATGCTGTCCAAGCCGGTTATTGCGGCAGTTTCGGGATATGCCGTCGCCGGTGGCCTCGAACTGGCCTGTATCTGCGACATGAGAATCGTCGAAGAAGACGCCGTTTTCGGCGTATTCTGCCGGCGGTTCGGCGTGCCCCTCATCGACGGCGGTACTCAGCGCCTGCCCCGTCTCATCGGCATGAGCCGGGCGCTCGACATGATCCTCACGGGCAGGCCGGTGGGGGCTGACGAGGCGTTTGCCATGGGCCTTGCGAACCGAGTGGTGAAAAAGGGGACGGCCCGTGAAGAAGCGGAAGAGCTGGCGGCCCGGATTGCCGAATTCCCCCAGCACTGCATGAGGAGTGACCGGGAGGCGGTCTACCGGGGTTTTGACCTGGAGCTTGCGAAGGCCCTCGAACTTGAATTCAAGCTCGGGATGAAGGTGCTCGAACGGGGAGAGTTTTTATCGGGGGCGCTTCGGTTTATCGCAGGCGAAGGGAAGCATGGTACGTTCAAATAAAAAAAACAGGCCGTAAAGGCCTGTTTTTTTCCTTTTGACATCTATGGTTCGTAATAGATAGGCTGCCCCATTTCTTTGAATGAGAAATTCTGAAAGATATTATATCCATTGTAGTCCAAGACGCGAAGGTCGTCGGTTTGGTGAAGATCTTCAAGAACAACGTCGAATCGTGAGCCGTATTTGCTTTTTACCATATCGACGGGAATTTCAACAGCGATGTACTTCTTGATTCCTTTGCTCGCTAGTTTGTCAACCAGGTCAGGATTTGTCAGCGTTTCGTATGACGTCAGGATCAGAATCGGCCCGGTACCGGTAAAAACAACGCTTGCTTTCATGGCTTCTTCCTCCTTTCTTGACGGTCAAGTGGACCGCTTACGTTAACCCTTTTCAGGCTGCCCCTAAACGCCCATCTGCTGCGTTCCCCTCAGCCTTTGTCCCTGCGACGTACTATCAGTACGCCTCACTCCTCAGGCTTTCGGGAGCCTTGCATCTGGACATTTTTGAACAGGCCGTTTACCATTATACAACACCGTCAGGGCCGTGCCACAGTCAGCGACTCCGTTCCCTTTCCTTGAACACCTCCTTTATTAAGGTTGATTCCAGTATAAATGAAAGTATACAAAGAGTCAACGATGGCGTGCGGGATGGTACAATGAACGGCCAACCCGTTGCGGCGGTTGTGACGAGCGGCATATGGGCTGGTCTTTCCCCGGTCGTTTCAGAGATGACGCCGTCGGTTCCACAGGCTTTTCAGCCGGAGTGAATTGCTCACCACGGAAACGGAGCTCATCGCCATAGCCGCGGCGGCAAACATGGGATTCAGAAGGATGCCGAAAAAGGGATAGAGTATTCCCGCGGCGATGGGAATACCCATACTGTTGTAAAAGAAGGCCCAGAAGAGATTCTGTTTTATGACCCTGACCGTCAAGGAGGAAAGGCCGATGGCCGATTCTACAAGCCTCAGATCGTTGTGTATCAAAGTGATATCGCTCGTTTCGATGGCGAT
>JAFGWZ010000006.1 GCA_016936905.1 Deltaproteobacteria bacterium
GAAGAAAGAAATATCATTTTTAAAGATTATCAGGTAAATAGTCAGTTGGTGGCACGGGGAAGGAAGGATGCCATCATCATGCACTGTCTCCCGGCCCACCGGGGAGAGGAAATCACCGACGACGTCCTGGACGGACCCCAGTCGGTTGTGATCGATCAGGCGGAAAATCGTCTCCATGTTCAAAAGGCCATCATGGAGGTTCTGATAGGAGGAAAACCATACGATGAGTGATGTAAAAAAAGTTGTTCTTGCATATTCGGGAGGACTGGACACCTCCGTTATCGTGCGATGGCTGATAGATGTCTTCGGGTGTGAAGTTATCTGTTTCGCCGCCGACGTGGGGCAGAAGGAGGAACTCGACGGCCTGGAGGAGAAGGCCATCAACACAGGGGCCAGTAAGATATATATCGATGATCTGCGGGAAGAATTCGTACGAGATTTTGTTTTTCCCGCTTTGAGAGCGAACGCCATCTATGAAGGCACCTATCTCCTGGGAACGTCGCTGGCGCGGCCGTTGATTGCGAAGCGACAGATAGAAATCGCCAGGAAGGAAGGGGCGGACGCGGTCTGTCACGGGGCGACGGGGAAAGGGAACGACCAGGTTCGGTTCGAGATGACCTACTATGCCTTGGAGCCGAATATAAAAATCATTTCCCCCTGGAAGGATGATCGCTGGACGCTCCGATCACGGGATGCAATGATCGATTATGCGCAGGAGCACAACATTCCCATAACCATAACGAAGAAAAAGCCCTACAGCGAGGACAGAAATCTTCTGCACATATCTCATGAGGGAGGGATTCTTGAAGATCCATGGGCGGAGCCGCCCGAGGATATGTTCGTTCTCTCCGTGTCTCCCGAGCGGGCGCCGGATAAACCGACCTACGTGGAGATTGAATTCGAGGAGGGAAACCCGGTAGCCATCGACGGGCAGAAACTGACGCCGGCGGCGCTCCTCGACATGATGAACGACCTTGCCGGCGCCAACGGCATCGGACGGGTGGACATGGTGGAAAACCGTTTCGTTGGCATGAAGTCACGGGGTGTCTACGAGACGCCCGGGGGAACAGTTCTGTGGGCGGCCCATCGTGCCGTTGAGTCCCTTACCATGGACCGGGAAGTGATGCTCATGCGTGATTCTCTTACCCCGAAATATTCACAGCTGGCCTATAACGGATTCTGGTACGCGCCGGAGATGGAGTTTATGCAGAAGCTGATCGACGAAACCCAGAAGACGGTCACCGGGACCGCCAGGGTGAAATTATATAAGGGGAATTGCACCATTGTGGGCCGCAAGTCTCCCAATTCACTGTACAGTGAGGATTTTGCAACCTTTGACACCGATAAGGTTTACGACCAGAAAGATGCAATCGGATTCATCAAGCTGAACGCGCTGAGAATGCGGATCCAGGCGTTGCTGAAACGGTAAATGTCGGTTTACCGGCACGCGGCAACCGGAGCAGTGTGTTAATATGACGACAAAAAACAAGCCATGGGGCGGACGCTTCAAGGAATCGACGGAACGGCTCGTTGAAGAGTTCACCGCGTCCATACACTATGACAGGCGTCTTTATCGACACGATATCGAAGGGAGTATCGCCCACTGCAGGATGCTTGCAAGGCAGGGGATCATCTCCGCTGACGACGAAAAGGCGATCGTTCAGGGCCTTGCAGATATCCGTGCCGATATCGAGGCGGGAACCTTTATCTTCTCGGTGGAAGATGAGGATATCCACATGGCCATCGAGCGGTCCCTCATCGGCCGCATAGGCGATGTCGGGGGAAAACTCCACACGGGACGGAGCCGGAACGACCAGGTCTGTCTCGATATACGGCTCTATCTCCGGGACGAGGTGCGGTCCGTCATCGACTTGGTTCGCTGTCTCAAGTCATCGTTTCTCACCATGGCAAAAGATGAGATGGGAGTCATCATGCCGGGCTATACCCATATGCAGAAGGCCCAGCCTGTCCTGCTGTCTCACCATCTCCTTGCATACTGGGAGATGTTCGACCGCGATGAACAGCGGCTGGAAGAATGTTATGAACGGGTCAATGTGATGCCTCTCGGCGCGGCGGCTCTCGCAGGAACGACCATTCCCCTCGATCGGGAATATGTCGCCGAGCTTCTGCAGTTTCCCCGTATCACGAAGAACAGTATGGATACGGTGGCCGACCGTGATTTTATAGCCGAATTCATATTCATCGCCGGCCTTCTTATGATGCACATGAGCCGGTTCTGTGAAGAGCTTGTGCTCTGGTCGACGGAAGAGTTCGGATTTGTTGAAATATCCGATTCCTACACCACGGGCAGCAGCATCATGCCGCAGAAGAAAAATCCCGATGTGGCGGAACTGATCCGGGGGAAAACAGGCCGGGTTTACGGAAACCTGGTGAGCATTCTTACCGTTCTGAAGGCGTTGCCACTGACTTACAACCGTGACCTGCAGGAAGATAAGGAATCGCTCTTCGATACGGTCGATACACTGGTCGGGTGTCTCTCCGCTCTCTCGGGGATGACAGAGAATCTTACCTTTAAGAGAGAAAAAATGTTATATGAAGCGACAGGAGGATTCTCCACAGCGACGGATATCGCGGAATATCTGGTCATGAAGGGTGTTCCGTTCAGGGATGCCCATGAGATTGTGGGACACCTTGTCGCGTATTGCATTGAAAACGAAAAAAAGCTTGAATCATTATCGATAGAGGAATTCAAAGGGTTTTACGAAGGATTTTCCAAGGATGTTTTTGACCGGGTAACGGTGGAACGATCGGTTAACGGGAGAAATATACCCGGTGGTACGTCTCAGGAAATGGTAATGCGGAGGATCAGGGAGATTGAGTAGGGGATCCATCATGAGAATCGGCGTGATCGTCGTTGCTGTGACGACAGCTGTTTTTGCCGCGAACTGCGGTAAAAAAGCCGATCCGGTGTGTCCCCGCAGCATCAAGCCTCTTGCCGTTTCCGATGTGAGCGCCCGTATCAGGGGACTCGGGATAGATGTGAGCTGGACGGTTGACCAGGGCGAGCGAGACGATCTGACATTTCGTATCTTCAGAAGCAGCCTTAAGCCTGATGGATGCCTCACCTGCCCGCGGGAATATAACCTGATCGATCACCTGTCCCTCCAAGATCCAAAACTGAAACGGAACGCAGGAAACGGCCTGACCTATCGAGATACAGAGGTGGCACATGGGTATTCATACTCATATAAAGTCGTCACCTGCAACGAATCAGAAAACTGCAGTGATGAATCCAATCGTGCCGACGTAGTATTTCCATAACGGTAACATATGGTAAGGACGTGGAGATTATGAATTACTTTCACTATAAAAACGATGAATTATGGTGTGAAGAGGTCCCCGTATCCACGATAGCCCGGGATGTCGGCACGCCATTTTATCTCTACAGCTACCGAACGATCGAACGACACTACAGGGTTTTTGACGAGGCATTTGCCGAGATCCCTCATATGATCTGTTTTTCGGCAAAGGCGAATTCAAACGTAGCCATTTTGAACGCCCTGGTGAGCATGGGCGGCGGCGTCGACATCGTATCGGGCGGTGAGCTCTACCGGGCGCTTCGCGCCGGTGTCCACCCGTCAAAAGTGGTTTACTCCGGCGTGGGGAAACGGGTGGATGAGATCAGGTATGCACTTGAGAACGATATCCTCATGTTCAACGTGGAGTCGGCGGCGGAGCTTGACGTCATCAACGCCTGCGCGGGA
>JAFGWZ010000035.1 GCA_016936905.1 Deltaproteobacteria bacterium
ATGACGGTATGTCCATCTCTATCGGGCATGCATGCTGGCACGGCGATTTGAAAAGGGCCGAGCAGACAACGGAGGGACAGTGCTTGTCCCTGATATGAGCTTCGTACTCATTTCTGAAATACCGAATGGTGCTCAGAACGGGATTGGGCGCCGTCTGCCCCAGGCCACACAGCGCCGCTTCTTTGATAATGGCCGCCAGGTTCTCCAGGGTTTCGATATCGCCTTCCTGTCCCCGCCCTTCGCAGATATTTGTGAGGATCTCGAGCATTCTCTTTGTCCCTTCACGGCAGGGGGTGCATTTTCCACACGACTCATCCTGGCAGAAGTCCATGAAAAAGCGGGCCATGTCGACGGCGCATTTATCCTCATTCATGACGATGAGGCCACCCGATCCCATGATGGCGCCGAGTTGGGCAACCGTTTCATAGTCGACCGCCGCGTTAAGATGCTGAACGGGAATCATTCCACCCGACGGACCGCCAAGCTGGGCCGCCTTGAATTTTTTCCCGTCCGGTATCCCGCCGCCTATGTCATAAACGATTGTTCCCAGGGAGGTTCCCATGGGTACCTCAACGAGTCCGACATTATTCACGTCGCCGGTAAGGGCGAAAACCTTCGTGCCTTTGCTCCTTTCATTGCCGATCGAGGCGTACCAGGCGCTGCCCTTGAGAATGATCTGACCGACGTTTGCCAGCGTCTCCACATTGTTCAGAACACTCGGTTTCTGCCAGAGTCCGGCAACAGCGGGGAAGGGCGGTCGTGGTCTCGGCATGCCCCGTTTCCCTTCAATTGATGTCATCAGGGCCGTTTCCTCGCCGCAGACAAAAGCACCGGCGCCCTTGTAGATCTCCAGGTCAAAGTCAAACCCTGTTCCCAGGATGTCTTTCCCGAGGAGACCGTATTCTTTCGCCTGTCCAATGGCGATGTTCAATCGTGCCAGCGCCAGGGGATATTCGGCACGACAGTAAATGAACCCGTGATGAGACCCGATGGCTTTCGCCGCGATAACCATGCCTTCCAGAACGGCATGCGGGTCCGCTTCGAGAACGCTTCTGTCCATGAACGCCCCCGGATCGCCTTCGTCAGCGTTGCAAAGAACGTACTTGATATCCCCGGGGGATGCCGCTGCGAATTTCCACTTTAATCCTGTGGGGAATCCCGCTCCTCCTCTGCCCCGCAGCCCGGAAGCGAGCATTTCATCAATGATTTCCTGAGAAGTCATTTCGGTCAGCGCTTTGGCAAGGCCTGCATAGCCGTCACGGGCAATATATTCGTCGATTTTTTCGGGATCGATGAGTCCCCGGTTGCGCAATACTCTCAGTTCCTGCAGGGCGAAAAAGGGAATATCCTGCATGGTCGGGATTATTTCTTCCGATGAAGGTTCTCTGTAGAAAAGGCGTTCAACCGGCCGTCCCTTGATGAGGTGTTCTTCCACCAATTCCGGCACGTCTTCAGGCTGCACCAGCATGTAGATGATTCCCTCGGGGTAGATGACCATAATCGGTCCCATGGCGCAGAAGCCGTTACATCCCGTTTCAACGACTTTGATTTCTTCAGAGAGATTTCTCTTGGTGAGTTCTTCGTTTAATGATTTTTTCACGGCCAGGCTGCCTGAAGCATGGCATCCTGTTCCTCCACAGAGCAATATGTGTGACCGAAAAACCTTCATCGGATACTAACCTCCTTCATGAGAGTATGACGTTCTGATCTTCTCAATCAACTTTTTCCTGACCCTTCGCGAGGGCAAAGTCGGATTGAACTTCACCTTCGATAATGTGCCGTTTGAAGACCTGCCTCATCTTGTTGGCGTTCATGTGCTCGTACTTGATGGGTTCCTGGTTCACCACTTCGACGGTTACCAGCGGTTCTCTGCTGCACAATCCCATACATCCCGAAGTCGTAACGATAACGTCGGACACTCCTGACTCACCTATTTCAGCCATGAGTGTGTCCATGACCTCACGGGCGCCCGCAGCGATTCCGCATGTTCCCATGTGCACGGTTACCTTGACTCGTCGATCTCCTTCCCGCAAGAAGGTGTCGGAGTGTACCTTTTCTTTTATTTTCTTCAAATCTTCTATTGTCAACTTTGCCATAACCGCTCTCCGTATCATATTTTATGACTAATCATATTTTGACAAGACATCCTTTACCTTTTCCGGTTTTATTCTGCCATGAACGTCTTCATCAATGACGATGACCGGTCCCAGTCCACATGCCCCAAGGCACCGCACTGTTTCATAAGTAAACATTTTGTCTTCAGTTGTTTCCCCTTCTTTGATACCGAAGCTCTTCATTATATTTTCATGTATAGCCTTGCCGCCTCGAACATAGCAGGCGGTTCCGAGGCATACGCGACAGGTATGCTTACCCCTGGGCGTCATGGTAAAGAACGAGTAAAATGTCACGACGCCATACACCTGACTCAATGATACATTCAATCCTTCTGCTATTCTCTTCTGGATGGAAATGGGAAGATACTCGAGCACTTCCTGGGCCTGTTCCAGCACGGGTATCAGCCCGCCGGGCTTACCCCTGTAACTTTCAATAATTCCGTCCAGCTTTTCGATCTGGTCCGGTGTAAATGTTTTCAACAATTCCTCATTCCTTGGTTCCATGAAAAAACCTCCTTACCTGAAATATTAAACAGGCGGCTAACTATATGCACCAATTTCTTCCAAGCCTTCGTCTATCATATTTCTGATGAAACGTACAATTTCAGGGTTATTAACAGGGACATCTTCAATCGTTTCCTTGATGGTTCGGGTATTCAAGGAGAAAGCGGCCCCGTTTTTGGTATGCGTGTAAATAAAATCCATATCAGGATTGCCGGTTATCAACATGAGCATAGTACTTGCCATGTTTCCGAGAGGTTGGCGGTCAATATGGCTGTGCCTGAATCGAGCAACGACCTTCGTCCCCCCGATTCTTGACGATTCAATGGTAAACGTGCCGTCGCATCGTCTGCACGCCTCCTTGAGCATAGGCAACCCGAGTCCGATTCTCCGAACCGTTTTGGTTGTATAAAAGGGATCCAGTGCCCTGGCAAGCTCGTCCTTATCCATGCCTTCTCCGTTATCGGTGATTTCTATAACCAGGGAGTCTGTCGCTTCATCCTCTCGTATATCGATAGTAACGACCGTTGCTCCGGCTCTCACCGAATTTTCAGCGATATCAAGAATATGCATTGCCAGTTCTAACATGTTTCATCTGACCCGCGGAAAAAACGACCTTTTTTACCCCCCAGGGCAAGCTTCATTTCGAATATTGTCGGATTTCCCATGTGAAATCGAACCTTCCCTCTTCCGACATCGTTGATAAAGTGGGCGTCTGACGATTCTATGAAAGCATAGTCCGCCAGTTCAGGGTACATTTCCCTGGCTTTCCTTATCCCCGTTCGACACGATACTTCGAGAGCGTCGAAACGAATGTCAGGGGGTATAAAACCTAGCTGGCCTATCACGCTGAAGCTTTCGCGGTCTATGTGGGCCGCGATTGCCAGACCGTTGTGACGGTGGATCTCGCCAACCGTTTCTCTGAGAGAACGGCCGGTTGCCCCGATCAGCAGCCGTTCATTGAATCCCACAACCTCATTGTCTGCATTGACAATCGGCTGGCACCCGAAAATATCTTCCCTGTTCATTCCATGCAGAGATTCGTAGACAAATGTCTGTATGGCCGCCAACTCATGCATATTATCAAAGAGCGCTATAATGTGAACTTCTTCTTTTGTTGTTATCTCCATCCCCGGCAGGACAGTGATCGCCGTGCCGCGTGCCGCCTCCATGACATGCCCGACATTTTCGGAAGCGTTATGATCGCAGATTCCGATAACATCTAATCGTTCTGAGAGGCACTTTGCAATAATTGCCTTAGGATACATATCCAGATCGCCGCATGGTGACAGGCATGTATGGATATGTAAATCACACGTAAACTCCCTGATCATCGCTTATAAAAAAAGAAAGGCCCGTTTGTTGGGCCTTGCGCTATGATACGATGGTATATAATTCTCCTACAATATCAAATGCCGACAGTTCGGTTACAAAAATGGGAATACCCTCGGCAGTGGCTTTCTCGAGGGTATCCTCTTCAGGATCCTTGCCGTTGACCAGAATAATGCCGGCCAGTTCCTTGAGGCTCGCGACAGCGACGATATTCTGGTGGGTCTGCCTGGTTATCCAGATGTAGCCTTCCCTGCTGTTCGCCATGACGTCACTGAGAAGATCACCGACATATCCCCCCGTTACCTGCACGGACAACTTCTGGTGGCCGCAGACAATTCTCAGATTCAGTTTCTCAGCTATTGATGAAAGATCCATCGTGTATTCACCGTTAGTTTTTCTCTTCCTGGTTGTTCGTTAGCTGGATTATCATCGTCAAGTGGGTTCCCTTATTAACTTCCGAGGTTATATTGAAGGTATCGGAACAGTTTATTATATTGGGTATGCCCATACCCGCCCCGAATCCCATCTCTCTTATCTTATCGGTAGCCGTCGAGTATCCGGCCCTCATTGCAAGTTCGATATTTTCTATTCCCGGACCTTCATCTTCCGCTTCTATGGAAACGGTTTCGGGGCTGACCTGTATATGAATAATCCCCTTGTTGGCATACGATATGATATTTATTTCCGACTCATAAACGGCAATAGCTACACGACGCAATATTGCCCGGGGAACGCCGAGGTTTTGCAGAACCTTTTTGATTTGTACTGAAATATCACCGGCTTTCTTAAAGTTTCCGCCCTGTATTTCAAACGAGTTCTCATAACTAAGATTCATAATGTTACGTAAGTATCACTGCCGACTCTTTCAACACACCCCTTGATTCCGTTCATGAAGAGTCGACCTGATGTCTCAAACAGAATATATCTCGTAGACAGCATGGGAATTTCCAGTTCGTCGGCCATTCTCAGTGTTTCGTCGGGGGCAATCTTTCCTCTTACAAGAATAATCGCAGCAATGTCGAGGATGCTGGCGGTTCTTACTATCTGCGGATTGGTCAAGCCGGTGAGCAGCAGACTTCCTGCCTTTGCGAAGGCAAGCACATCGCTCAGAAGATCAGCGCTGAAGGCAGTCTCAACCTCCATGTTGAGCTGCTTCCTTCCAACGAGGCATTTCGCATCAAGAATGTCCATTATTTCGAAAAGAGTCACCCGGCCCACCCTGTACCATGAATTTTTTTTACAAACACCACTATGAGGAGCAAATATCACATGGTCAAGCTTTTTTGACAAATGATATGCCGGTTATGCAGGTCAATCCTTCCACATCACATGCCCGCGGAGCTTAAATATTTGCTGCAGATCGTGCTTTCCCATGCATGAGGCCTGCGATAACGGATACCGCCTGTTATCAAGGAAAATCGGTCTTCTGCGTAACACAAGGTCCAAAGGATGTCAATTGATTTCTGATGCTTAGTCAAGCATTTTCTTCCTCCATTAACGAGTGATAGCGATAACTATCCGAAGTGATGATGTATTTCAAAAAAGTTATCTTTCTGCCGGGGAACACCTCATTTTTTTTCTTGACAGGGCGAATAAATTAGCCTATCTGTTTGATGACCCACGGTCATAATTTGACCGATATTCATTAAATGAATGAAAGTCATTTTTTATGTGAAGGTGCCGATTTTTCATTCCCGTGGGTACATACGAGTCAATAGTCACGATCTGAGAGCGGAGTTACCTGATGTCACCGATGGCAAGGCGAAAAAAAGAAAAAGAACTGAGACGGAAGGCGATCCTGCGAGCGGCTCAGCAGCTTTTCTATAAAAAAGGATTTCGATCCGTTACCGTCGAAAGCATTGCCAGACAGGCGCGGCTGAGCAAGGGAACGGTCTATCTTTATTTCAGCAGCAAAGAAGAGCTGTATGCCCAGGTTCTGCTCAACGAGGTAGAAAAGTTTCAGGAACGAGTCAATCACATTATTGAGACGGGGGAGAGCGCTTCCGACATGCTCTTTAAGTATGCTCATATCTATGCCGACTTTTTTCTCAACGAACGGGAACTGTTCAGGATATTAATGACCTTTATGCTTCACACGGAGGATCTGAGGTTTTCTGACGAGATGCGACGGCGGATGATTCGAGCCACGACCCAGACCGTTGAAATTATAGATAGAATATTTCAGTATGGACTCACGTCGGGGGAATTCGTGTGTAATAAAAGTATCAGAAAAAGCAGGAATGCCGTATGGGGCCTGCTGAATGGTGTTATATCTCTTCACCTCTATACAGGCAAGGAAGATACGAGGGAAGAGCGTATCTATTCTAACGTGACGGAAGGTCTGAAAGTTTTCATCGGGGGTCTGAAGGAACCTCGCGCATTATCGGACCGGTCCGCAAGATAACGAGAGGAGGCTTATATGGGTAATTTGTTGGTAAACACGAGAGATCAGAAATTTGTTCTGTATGAACAGCTTGAGATACAAAAGCTGTTCTCCTCAGAGAAGTACGCTGATTATAACGAAGAAGTCCTGGATATGATGCTCACCGAGGCCGAAAAGATGGCAGTTGATCTTATCCTGCCTACCTACGATGTGGGAGACCGGGAAGGATGCACTTTTCAGGATGGGAAAGTCAAAATACCAAAATGTTACCATGACGTATTCAAGAAATTCTGTGAAGCCGGTTGGCTCAGTGCCCACAAGGATGTCGAAGTGGGCGGGCAGAACATGCCCATCCTTGCCTATTCGGCCTGCGTTGAATATTTTGATGCGGCCAACTTCGCATTCATGATGTACCCGGGTTTAACAGCGGGCGCGGCGGGGTTGATCGAAGAACATGGTACGGAAGAACAGAAAAACAAGTATATGTATAGAATGTTCACTGGAGAATGGGCCGGTACGATGTGTCTCACCGAACCGGGTGCAGGTACCGATGTGGGAGCATTAAGAACGACGGCAAAGCGGCTGCCCGACGGAACATTCAGTATCACCGGCACGAAATGCTTTATTTCCTGTGGAGATCAAGACCTCACAGAAAATATTATTCATCCCGTTCTCGCGAGAATTGAAGGTGACCCCCCGGGAACGGGAGGTATATCCATTTTTGTTGTTCCGAAATACAGGGTCAATGAAGACGGAACGCTGGGCGAATTCAATGACGTGAATACAGGAAATATCGAGCATAAGATGGGCATCAAAGGCTCTGCAACCTGTACGCTCAATTTCGGTGATGAGGGAAAATGCATCGGCGAGCTTCTCGGGAAGGAACGTGAAGGTATGAGAATCATGTTCCAGATGATGAACGAGGCGCGGCTCGAGGTGGGGATGCAGGCCTTGGGACACGCGACGGCAGCGTATGAACGGGCGCTTCAGTACGCGAAAGAAAGAATTCAGAGCGCGCCGGTCTGGGAGATGAAAAATCCCTCGGCAAAGCCGGTAACCATTATCGAGCATCCTGATATCCGACGGACACTCCTCTGGATGAAGGCCTATGTGGAAGGAATACGGGCCCTCAATTACTTCACAGGGTTCTGTATTGATATGGCCCATGTGGGGGAGGATGAAGCGGCGAGAAAGAATTACCAGGGTTTTGTTGAAGTTCTCATTCCCATCTGCAAGGCGTATTCGTCAGACAAAGCCATGGAGATATGCTCCTTTGCAATCGATGTCCACGGCGGTTATGGATACTGCCAGGAGTATCCGGTGGAACAGTATATGAGAGACTGCAAGATTGCATGCCTCTACGAGGGAACGAACGCCATTCAGTCCCTTGACCTGGTGGGGAGAAAGCTCGCGATGAACAGGGGGCAGAATGTGATGAACCTGTTCAGTGAAATCGGGGCCACCATAGAGAAAGCTAAAAAGAGTGAAGACCTGAAAAGCTATGGCAAATCTCTTGAAAATGCGTTTAATGCGGTGAATGGCCTTACCCAGCAGTTTGCCAAATGGGGAAAGAGCGCCGGATTCATTCTGCCGGTCATGAATGCCCGGCCCTATCTCATGATTTTAGGAGATCTCTGTGTCGGCTGGTTTCTCCTGCAGGCAGCGAACATTGCCTCTGAAAAGCTCGCCGCGATATACGAGCAGGCAGGTGCAGAGACAAAGGCCCAGCAACGGGCACTCGCGAGGGAAAATAAAGACGTGGCCTTCTATCAGGGCAAAATTGCCTCGGCTAAGTTTTTCATGACGACGATAGCACCTGCCCTGGAAGGACGATGTGGTGCGATTCAGTATGGTGAGCGGATTCCGCTCGAAATGCTGGAAGAATCTTTCAGCTCATAATTGAACGTGGTTGATGAGTTATAATGAGAGATGTTGCCCCGTCATATCGGTCGCAGGCCGGATGCGGCAACGTTTCATCTAAAGGAGGAAAGACATGGCATATGAAATTAAAAAAGCTGCCGTTTTAGGAGCAGGCGTCATGGGAGCCACGATCGCGGCTCATCTGACAAATGCGGGCATTGAATGTCTGTTGCTCGATATCATACCGTTCGAGCTGACGGATGACGACAAAAAGAAGGGCCTGACCGAACAGAGCCCAGAGTGGCGGAACAGGTTCGCGACAAACGGACTGAATGGCGCGGTAAAGTCGAAACCCGCCAGTTTTTATTCAAAGAAGAACGCATCGATGATAACGATCGGTAATTTCGAAGATGATCTTAAGCGGTTGGCCGAGGTGGACTGGGTCATTGAAGTGGTTATCGAAAATCTCAAGATCAAGCAGGACCTTTTTGCGAAGGTAGAAAAGATTGTGCGCCCCGATTGTATCGTAACAACCAATACATCGGGGATTCCCATAAAGGATATCTCGGCGAACTTCAGCAAGGGCCTGAAAGAGCGGTTTTTGGGAACACACTTTTTCAACCCCCCCCGGTATATGAAACTTCTCGAAATCATTCCCGGCGAGGAAACAAAACCTGAAGTTGTCAATTCTATGAAGACGTTCTGCGAGGATGTTCTCGGAAAAGGCGTCGTTATCTGCAAAGACGTTCCGAACTTCATAGCGAACCGAATCGGGGTCTTTGATATCTCCAACGCAATCACCATCATGGTGGAAAAGGGGCTTACCGTTCCAGAACTGGATGCCGTCATCGGCAAATCGGTGGGACGGCCGGGCTCATCAATCTTCGGTACCCTCGACCTCGTCGGCCTGGACACCGGGTATCATGTCATGAACAATCTCTATGAGGCGGTTCCTGACGATGAGATGAGAAAATATTTCCAGCCAAGCGATTTCATGCAGAAAATGGTCGATAACAAATGGCTGGGAAATAAAACCAGACAGGGATTTTATAAACGGTCCAAAGATGAGAAGGGCAAGAAGGTTAAACTTACCCTTGACTACAAGACCATGGAATATGTTCCCTTTCAAAAGCCGAAATATGCGTCTCTCTCCAACGCGAGCAAAAAAGAGGGAGGCTTTGCTGACAAGCTGAAGGTGCTCTTTAACGGTGAAGATATTGCCGCCGAAGTCGTCAGGGAATATCTCTGCAGGAATTTTATTTATGCCGCGAACCGTGTTCCCGAGATCAGCGATACCATTGTCGGCATCGATAATGCCATGAAATGGGGATTCAATCATCGGCTGGGGCCGTTTGAAACCTGGGATGCCGTCGGCGTCAAGGAAGCCGTCGAGGTCATGAAGCAACTGAAGCTGAAAGTGCCCAAGAAGATAACCGAGATGCTGAAAACCAAATGCGAATCGTTCTATCTCAAGAAGGACGATGGGAAATATTACTATGATTTTGAGACAAAGGGTTATGTGAAGCTCGACGAGAATCCGAAGATCATTCTGCTTCCCTCTCTCAAGGAGCGCCAGAAAGTCGTCAAATCGAACCTGGGAGCATCTCTTGTGGATATCGGTGACGGAATCGCCTGTCTCGAGTTCCATACCAAGATGAACGCCGTCGATGGCGATGTCGTGACGATGATCAACGACAGCTGCGATATCGTCGAGAAAGATTTTCTCGGGCTGGTTGTGGCGAATCACGGCACGAACTTCTCCGTCGGTGCCAATATTTTTCAGGTACTCCTGGCAATCCAGAAAGGCGACTGGGACCTTCTTGACAAGCTTGTTCATGATTTCCAGTATGCCAACATGAGAATGAAATACTGCGAAAAGCCGGTTGTGACTGCCCCGGCGGGCATGGCATTGGGCGGCGGCTGTGAAATGGCGATGCACGGCACGAAGTGCCAGCCCTGCGGTGAAACATACATCGGGCTGGTTGAGGTCGGTGTCGGCGTCATCCCAGCGGGAGGAGGCACCAAGGAATTGATGGTGCGCGTTACCGAGGGGATACCGGACGGTGCCGTAGCGAACGGCCTGAACCTGCAGACATTCTATCAGAAGGTCTTCGAGAATATCGGCATGGCAAAGGTGGCAACCAGCGCGATGGAAGCCATGGAGCTCGGGTATATAAGGAAGACCGACGGTATCAGTCTCAATCGTGACCAACAGATCTGGGATGCGAAGGAAATTGCCCTCGGACTGTCCAGGTTTTACAGGAAACCGAGACAGGCCATGATTCCGGTTATGGGTGGAAATTTCAAGGGAATGGCGGAATCAATCCTCTATAACATGAGGCACGGAAACTATGTTTCTGACTATGATGTCCATGTGGCAATGAAACTCGCCGGAATTATCGCCGGTGGCGACTGTGCGGAAGGGACATACGTATCGGAAGACCTGATTCTTGATCTGGAAAGAGAAGCGTTCCTGAGTCTTGCCGGTGAGTCGATGACCCAGGACAGGATCATGCACATGCTGACCACAGGGAAACCGTTGCGTAACTAACCTATACAGACATGTTCATGCTCTCCGGTCTCGAGGAAAAAGGCCGGGGTGGCATTTGATAGATAAGGAGGAAAATCATGCGTGAAGCTGTTATCGTTGAATCCGTCAGAAGTCCAGGTGGACGATATAGAAGGGGAGGCCTTTCCCAGACGAGAGGAGATGAGATAGGAATTCAGGTCGTCAGGGGACTGATGGAGAGGGTTCCATCGGTGAAGCCCGAAGAGGTAAATGATTTGATTTGCGGATGTTCATTCCCGGAAGGAGAACAGGGAATGAACCTGGGCCGGGTCCTGGCCCTCGGCGCCGGTCTGCCCATTACCGTATGCGGAATGACCATCAATCGTTTCTGCTCGTCGGGAGTCCAGGCAATCGCTGACGCGACGGCAAAGATACGGGCAGGCTGGTCCGATGTGATTATTGCCGGCGGATGCGAGACGATGAGTCATATCCCCATGGGAGGTGGGATCTTCAGGCCCCACCCCAACTGGGGTGATCTGCCGAACACCTATGTATCAATGGGTATCACCGCTGAAAATGTCGCGGCCGACTACAATATAACCCGGGAAGACCAGGATAAGGTCGGTCTCGAGAGTAACCGGCGGGCTTTTGAAGCGATCAAGGCGGGTAAATTCAAGGATGAGATTATTCCCATCAAGGCGTGGAAGTATGCGAAAGATAAGCACGGCCGTAATGTTCGTGAAGACGTGGTCTTTGACATGGATGACGGCGTACGGTGGCCGGCATCACTGGAAGGCATGGCAAAATTGAAATCGCCGTTCAAGCAGGGCGGCTCGGTTACGGCGGCAAATTCTTCTCAGATGACCGATGGCGCCGCTTTCTCGCTGGTCATGTCCGAGGATAAGGCAAAGGAACTGAAATTAAAACCTGTCGCGAAATTGACCCATTATGCAGTGGCCGGTGTGAAACCGGAAGAGATGGGTGTAGGTCCGGCATATTCGGTTCCGAAGGTTCTTGAAATGGCGGGACTCAAGTCAAAAGATATCGATGTCTTTGAAATCAATGAAGCCTTTGCTTCTCAGTTCATCTATTCCCTGAGGGAGGCGGGTATCGAGAAACGTTACTGGGCCGGCGATGTCAATCCCAACGGCGGAGCCATTGCCCTCGGCCATCCACTGGGATGCACGGGAGCCAAACTCACTGCTCAATTGCTCCACGAACTGCAGCGGCGGAAGGCGAAGAGAGGTATCGTAGCGATGTGTATCGGCGGCGGCATGGGTGCGGCGGCCATTTATGAGATGCTGTAATGTGAAACATTTAAAGTAGGACCTGCCGAAGGAGGCCGCGATCATGAATGATCGCGGCCTCCTTTTTTCATGGGGGCGAACTGAAAGGTGTTACATTTTACAAGCCCGTTTTTTATCATCGCTATTCTCTTGCAGGGGATAGAAAAAATAGGTAGTATGAACGAATAATAATGCCCTGAAATGATGAAAAAGATGGGCAACTATAAATCCCGGAAAGATGTGGTGGAAAAACATTACGAGTGGGAGAGGCATATGAAGGCAGGATTTGTTCAGCTGGAGCCCCTGTTCGGTGAGGTTGATCAGAACATAGAAAAAGCGGAAACGCTGATCGACAATGCGGATGCCGATCTCCTGGTCCTGCCTGAGCTTTTCAACACGGGGTACGTGTTTACCGCGAAAGAAGAAGTTGCCGAGCTGTCGGAAGAAATCCCACAGGGCAAAACGACGCAGGCCTTGTGCAGAATAGCGAAAAAAAACGATGTGTACCTGGTGGCGGGCCTGGCCGAAAAGAGCGGGGAAAGGTATTTTAACTCCGCGGTCATCATTTCTCCACAGGGATATGTCGGAACGTACAGGAAAATCCATCTTTTCTTTGAAGAAAAACTTTGGTTTGATCCCGGGAACGGTCCTTTTGAGGTCTATGACATCGGCCCGTATAAGTTCGGTGTCATGATATGTTTCGACTGGATTTTCCCAGAATCGATGAGGGTCATGTCGTTGAAGGGCGCCCATATTATCTGTCACAGCGCGAATCTCGTTCTTCCCTTCTGCCAGGATGCCATGAAGACACGGTGCCTCGAAAACCGTGTGTTTGCGGTGACGTCAAACCGTACGGGGACGGAGAGCAGGAACGGACGATCGCTCAGGTTTACCGGGAAAAGCCAGATAACGGGCCCGACGGCAGAGGTCCTGTACCAGGCGGGACCGGAGAGCGAGGAAGCGGGGGTCGTTGCTGTAGATCTGAGCCGTGCGGAAGATAAACAACTCAATGAATACAACAACATTTTTCGAGACAGGCGACCGGAGGTTTACGGCATCCTCCTCAACGACCGGTGAGAACGGCAGCGACGGTGGCGACATGGCTGCAGACCGGCTGAAAAAGACGGTCTGCCTTATTTGATGGTATCGCAAAAGTCGAAAAAGCTTCGCATGTCCAAAACTTTGCACAATGTCGACTTATGTCATTTCGAGCTTCCCTTTTGTCGTTTCGACCCTAGGGAGAAATCTTGAATGTTTTGATATTATTAAGGTTCCTCGTCGCTATTGCTCCTCGGAATGACATAAAATGAAGATATGCAAAGCTTTCATGTAATATGCTGTCAGTTGTGGTTTTTCTGTTAAACGAATGTAACATTATCAGGGAGGGAGGTACGTAAAATGAGCGACGGAAAAAGTGACTCCGTGTCAAAGGTGTTCATGAGAGAAGCCGCCCGGGCAACACCATGGGGTTTGATGATCATCATTGTTGTCCTGATATGTCTTGGTTTCATCAACTATACGGGCAAACAGTTGGTCAATTACGCTCAGGAGAATGCGGCGCGGACAATCCGCCAGGTCGTGACGAATCACGAAATCGTCGAAGGGTTCAGACAAAACGTGAAGAAGGGCATCGAATACACCTTCGGCAAGGCGGCGGGTGAATTTCGAAAGGTTTTGCGGGATCCACAGTTGAAACAGGACATGAAAGAAGCCGTCGAATATTACTTCAGCCAGTCAGGTGGCGAGGTGAGAGTCATTCTTGTCGATTCTGAACTGAAACCGGAGAAAAAATAAGATCGGGATTAGAAATGATCTTCAGGTAGCCGTTCCAGTGAAAATACTGTTCATCTGTACCGCAAATATCTGCCGGAGCTTTATGGCGGAGCGTATTCTTAAAAAGAAGCTGGAAGATTCAGGACGGCATGACATCGACGTGTCATCAGCCTCGATCATCGATATGGAGGGTATGCCCGGGGACCCGGTAGCGGTGAAAATTCTCGAAGAAGAAGGATATGACGGAGATAATCACCAGTCGAGAGTAGCAACTGAAAATATGCTGCTCGACGTGGACAGAATCATCGTCATGGAGAGCTGGCACGTAGAGGAAATCATTGCCCGGTGCGGCCAAGATCCGGTGAGAGAGAAGGTCTTTCTCTTGAAACCCTATATGGAGGGGTGTGATCATGCCGATGACGTCACCGGGTACGATATCGCCGATCCCTATCGATTATCCCAGTATCATTACCGGCTCTGTTTTGCCGAGATCTATCTCTCCATTGAGGGATTATTGGGGTGCCTCTGACCGGTACGACAGCAGACGTCGTTCGGAGAAACCTTGATATAGAGGGAACGTCTTGTAATTAAGACAGGAATAAGAAGGCTCAATGCAACCGGCACTTCCGGTTGGTCGAAATGAACAATTATAATCCTTCGGGAAGGTCGTCCCTATGGAGTGATCCGGCAACGTAAAGGATGGGATGGTCCTCAAGATCAATCGTTTCCCCGTCATCCTTTTTGAATCCCTGTCCGTTAAAGAATACCCTGATGATTGGCTTCATGGGGAATGTCCTGTTTGTTTGGATGACCTGTCCGATTGTCCCGTTGTTGAGCTTCACGAAACTTCCGATGGGGAAAAGGCCGATTTCCTCCAGATATGCCTTGATGATATTGGGAGCAAACATGAGGTTCCTGGAGTCTATCAATTCCTTGACTGAAGAATGCTGGAGGTGTGCCTTCCGGTGGGGCCTGTTGTGAATCATCGCCTCGTAGGTATCGACCAGGCCGATGATCTTTGCCGGTTCGCATATTTCGCTTCCCCTCAGCCCCTGTGGATACCCCTGGCCATTTTCCCGTTCATGATGCTCAAAAGCAACGCGGGCCAGAATGGGGTATTGATCGAACGATTTCAGAATATCCCGTCCAAACAGCGTGTGCCTCTTGATCGTTTCGTATTCCCCCTGTGAAAGCATGCCTTCCTTATTTCTGATGGCTTCAGGTATCATGAATAAACCGACGTCATAGAGCAGCGCCGAGAGGCCCAGCCTGAAGAGATGTTCCCGGGAGTATTTCAGGCCCCTTCCGATCACCAGCGAGTAGATGAAGGCATTGACCTGGTGGCAGATAAGGTAATCTTCATCACAGCTGAAATCTATTGTTGAAAGATAAAATTTTGTGATTGTTTCGGGTGCCGCTACGAGAGGTTCGACCACGTCCACCGCCGGGCCGATATCGAAATTGCGATTATCAAAGACAGCTTCGCGGACGGTTTTTATATATTCCACCAAGGTTCTGTAAAGGTCTTCCATCTGTTCCATTCTGCTTCAATGAATAACTGCGCCGCCGTGACTCTACGGAACGGCTGTGATCTCAGAGAGTTGCGAAACAAAAAAAGTACGACAAATGGTGACGCCGCATGAACTGCCATCCTCAGCGTGCATGTACTTGCATATGTGCCACGAATTACTGGTAAAGTGCCTGTCATTTTCAAGATTGATGAACTTTATAACGTGGGCTATGACAGAATGCAAACAATTTTTGAATCTTTCCATGTTTACATACTTTTTTTCGTCGATGGATGAGGCGCTGTTCCCTTTGAGTATCTCAAAGATATAAAATATGGTCGTCAATATCAAGATAAATATTGATTTTTCTTTTATTATTTGTTTTATTAATTGCAACATGAAACGCTGAACGTGGCAGTTGTGCGTAGTAGTACTTTATACTTTTGATTACGGTTACATACGGATCGGTGACGGCGGGTATGAGAGATCTGATGCAAAACGGTGGCGTGCGACGATTGATGCTAGTGGGTTATATCTTCCTTTCGTTTTTCCTTTTCTCATCGTGCACCTTCGAGGCAAAAGGGATTCCCGTCAAAGATTTTAAGAAGGAAACCCCCGCCGTTGAGCAGGAATCGCGGGTAGCAGCCGAGGAGTACCAGAAAGAAATTGAGGCGATGAGCCGGGTCACCGAAAACAGCGTCTTTACGGAAAAAGAGGGAGCGCCGGATTATAAAATAGGTCCCGGAGATATCTTAACGATTAAAATGATGGAGGGTCAGGATTCAAAAGAATACGAGACCGTGGTAAGGCCCGATGGAAGAATATCTTATTCGTTTATAGACGACATTCTTGTGAGCGGGTATACTGCGGGAGAGGTTGATGAGCGCCTGAGCGTTGCGTTAAAAAAATATATCAAACATCCCCGGATAGAAGTAATCGTCAAGGGGTACAACAGCAAGACCGTCCTTCTCATCGGGCAGATCAACCAGTATGACCAGCGTGTGTCCGGTCCCGGCCAGTATAACCTGAAGGGGAAAACAACCCTGCTCGATCTGATATCCCGGGCGGGTGGGGCCGTTACCGGCCAGGAATTCGGCAATGCCGATCTCCGAAGGGTTGAAGTGATGAGAGGCGGGAGGAGTTATACGGTCAGCCTCTACGATGTCATGTTCAAAGGGAGAAGTGACCAGAATATTATTCTCGATGACGGCGATATCGTAACTGTCCCCGAACTGCCCACCTACGGCGAAAGGGTTTATGTGCTGGGAGAGGTCGCTTCGCAAGGCATTTATCGGCTCAAGGACGCTCATGATCTCCTTGCCGCACTGTCAATAGCCGGCGGGACGACACGGATCGCCGTGGATTCCGACGTTAAGATCATACGGGGATATCTGGAAAATCCCGATAAGCCGATAATCCTGTCGGCGAACTATAATCAGATTTTGAAGAGAGGTGATGTGGACCAGAACATTACCCTCAAAGACGGTGATGTTGTCTATGTGCCGCGGACCGTTATCGGCGACATAAATGAATTTATAGCCAATACGGTCCCGTTGCTCGATTATCTGCTCTATCCCGGCGAGTACAGGGATGCATACTTTGATGACAAGCATCTTCGTTTCAGAAAACTTAAGTAAGATAATGCCTGAGATGGTGTCAGGGGGGGTATGGCACGTTTTTCTTGTTTGTGTATAACGGAGAACCATCAGGACGTGCAAATGAAAAAAGGCGCGTGGGTTCGTGTCGTCTCTCCCGCTGTTCGAAATTGATGTGATCTGATAGTAGTCGGTTAAGGTATCTCCGCATGGCACAGTACGACCTCAATCTTCGCGATTACTGGCGCGTCATTAAGAAGAGAAAGTTTATCATCATCTTCACCGTTCTCTCCATGGGGCTCTTCAGCCTTCTTTTTTCCATTCTATGGCGTCCCATTCCCCTCTTCAATGCGACGGCAAGCATCAAAGTCGATCGGTCAGGATCAATCACCGGGCTTTACCTTGAAGCCGTATCGTGGTCGCAGGCCGATTACATGCAAACCCAGGCCTCGGTCATCAAGAGTTACTATATTATAGAGATTGCGGCCAAACGGCTTGGCCTCATCCCCCCCGAGATGGCAACGGAAGAGATCCATGCGAATCAAGGATACCAGAATATCATTCTGGGAATCAGAGACAGTATCACCACCGAACAGGAAGGGTACAGCACCATCCTCAATATAACGGTGACGTCACGACAGCCGAAAACCGCCCGCCAGCTTGCCAATACTTTAGCCTATGTATATAAGGAACAGCACCTCCTGGAACTCAATCGGAGGACCATTGAGGCCAAGAAATTCATCGAGAATCAATTGGAAGTGGTGCAACGGCGTCTCAACGAATCGGAAGAGGCGGTCAGGCGCTTCCGCGAAGCAAATGATCTGATCTCGCTGGATTCCCAGACATCGGCCCTGTTAAACCAGAAGGCGGTGCTGCTGGTCGCGTATGACAAGGCTCTTACGTCTCGGGATAAAATAGAGGAAGTTTCGAAGCGCCTCAAGGGGGCCGGAAAGGATATCGTTACAGCGAAAGACAGCTACTACATCGATGAAGCATCCTCGTTATACAAATCGCTTAATGATCAACTCGTCCGGTTCATGCTGGAGCGTGATACCTTGCTGCTCACCTATACGGAACATTATCCTCACGTTGTGGAGCTCAATAAGAAGATTCGAGAAACATTGGGCAATATGACGGCCCAACTGTCGTCACAGTATACAAACGTGCAGGAATCCATCAGAGATTTCAAAAGCAGGATCGATTCGATTGAAAAACGGATCCAGCAGCTTCCCGAGCTGGGATTGGAGCTGGCTCGGCTGGAGGAAAAAGTCCAGGTCAGCCGTGAGGTATATCTTCTGCTTGAAAAGAAATACCAGGAGACACTGATAAAGGAAGCTGAAAAAATAGAAGAAGTGCAGATCGTCAAGCCGGCGATGGAGCCGACACAGCCGATAAACCCGCCAAAGACAAACGAGACAGCCGCCGTCGGTATTCTTCTGGGATTAATCCTGGGTGTTGTTTTTGCGTTTGTCGTCGAAACCTTTGACCTGTCGATCGGAGCCATTGAGGAAGTGGAGGAAATGACGGGGGTGAAAGCCCTTGGGATTATACCCCATGTCAGCCTTGCTGAAGTGAAAGAGACCATCGCGGCGGACCGACCGGGGCGTGATATAGACGATAAAACCGCCGAAAGGTATGCGCGCATCCTGTCCCACTTTGCTCCAAAGTCGACTCTCGCCGAGAGTTACCGCGCCCTGAGAACGAATCTGAAGTTCACCGGCCTTAAAGAAAACATGAAGAACATCATGTTTACCAGTTCATCTCCCCAGGAGGGAAAATCGACCGTTGTGGCAAACCTCGCCATAACCATGGCACAGGACGGCAAGAAGGTTCTTATTATCGACGGCGACATGCGGAAGCCGATGGTTGCCCATATATTCGGTATCGAGCAGGCACCAGGCCTTGCTGATGTCATTCTTGGCAATTATTCATGGCGAGAGGTTGTCAGGACCGTTTCGGATGTCATGATGGGCAAGATGAGCGTTGACGATGTCATGATCACTCCGGGAATGGATAACCTCAGTATCCTTACCAGCGGGACCCTTCCGCCCAACCCGTCGGAACTGGTGAGCGTCGACGCAATCAACCAGATCCTGACCGAAGCTGCGTCGGAATACGACCTGGTCCTGTGGGATTCTCCGCCGATCCTGTCGGCCACCGATGCCACCATCCTCTCCTCAAAGATGGACGGTGTCGTGATGGTCTATCGGGTCGGGAAAATACCGCGTAACACGCTCAAGCGGGCGAAGGCACAACTGGATAATGTCAATGCCCATGTCATCGGTGTCGTACTGAACGGTTTGAAGGCGGAAATCAGCCCCGACTTCACCAAGCATGATTATTATCGCTATTATGACTATTACAGCGATCGGGAACACAAGAAAAAAGGACTGATGAACGAGATCAGAGAATTGCCTTCCATGATTTCGGCATTTATAAAAAAGAAGGAAAAGAAGGAAAAGAAAGAATTGGCGAGCCGCGGTTCTCCTCTTAATATAATTATCCTGCTGTTGATTCTTCTTCTGCTCTGCCTGTCCATCCTTTATCAATTGGGGGTTATCAAGATTCCCCGATTGAATGCTGTCGCCCAAGGTTCCCAGGGCGATCAACGTGTCGAAAGGCCGACAGCGCCCCGGGACTTTTCGAAAGACTCGATGAGGGAAGATGAGCAGTCAGGAAAGTCGAGGACCGTCAATACAGCGAAACGTGAAAACGAAAGTGATGGAACAAAATGGTTGACCGGGTACTCCCCGGCAATGGAGCAAACGCCCGTGGCGGCAACACGTACGGCTCTTTACCAGAAAAATGAGACAGCAGGCAGTGCCGGAAAAGAACGGATCACCTATGCTCTTCGGATCGGTTCATACCAGAGCCAGGCATACGCGCAGCAGGTTGCCGATGATCTGACCGCTGACGGATTTAGTGCCCGGTGGCTACCCTACACAATACCGGACGAGGGAGTATGGTACCGTGTTTTTGTTGGACACTTTGCTACCGAAAGCGAGGCGTTTGTCTATATGCGGAATCACGGGCTTGACAGAAGGTATCCCGGCGTCCGCGTACTCGAACCAAGGACGGCGCCTGTCCTGTCATATTCGCGAACTCCCGTACCGGATATGCGGAATAAGTTGCACGGTGCCCCGACATCATGGAACTCCGGCAATCAAGGGGTGCTCGAAGAAGAAACGTCGCCGGTTATGAAATACGCCATACATATCGGTTCGTTCAGTATCATGAATAATGCGAAAAAACTGACGATGAACCTTAACGCCCAGGGTTTTGACGCGCAGTGGAAAGAATTTGTCGACCCGCGGGGAACATGGCATCGGGTAATTGTCGGACGGTTTGACGAAAAAGGCGATGCAACAGCCTTTATGGAAAAAAATGGATTTGATACGGCCTACCCGGGTAGCAGAATTCTTTATGTGGCATTCCCGAATACCGATTGAAGCACATCAGGTGATGCGCGATGGCGGAGGAAAAACGGGTACGTCGGGTCAAAACGAAAAGAAAGCTACGGATTAAGCGAAGTGATACATTCTATTTTCTGATCATCACAATGGTGTGCCTTGTCGTCGCCCTCGCCGTGGCCTTTATGATGGGCAGGGGGCCATCTCTTTTGGATTCGTTTCTTCGGGAAGAGGAAAACGTATACATTGAGAAACTCAGCGACATGAAAGAAGAAGCCGTCAAGAAATATGGAAAAGAAAACATCGATGATCTTATAAAGAAATACAAAGACAGGAAAGGCACGGCCCGCTGACTGCCGATTCCCCTTGGCCGCTTGAAAAAAAGCGCAACGATGTAAGTCCTGAAATGTAAGCTTTGAATAACTAAACGTCTCTGTCATTCCCACATAAGTGGGAATCTACTACTGGTTGTAATCAATGGATTTCAGTTTGCACTGGAATGACTGTTGAGACCGTGAATGGCCGAGACGTCAACACGAACAAAGAGATGCACCGTATCAATGATAAATGATCGAGGTCAGATTGAATCAAAGATATTAGTTCCGATAAGCATTATAATCATTATGACCGCCATGGGCGGTTTTCTTATAACACAAGTCTCTCTGACCGTTACTGTTCTGATCATTGTCCTGTTCATCACGCTGACAACAGGCTTTCTCAATCCTGAAATATCCCTCTATTTGCTCCTCATCGCCATGCTCCTCAGTCCGGAATTCATTGTTGGGGATCTGATGGGGAGAGGCACGGGGGCACGGGGGGTTACAGTTCGTCTCGATGACTTCCTCATCGTCATCATCGGCCTCGGGTGGTTCCTGAGAACAGCGATCGACAAGGAACTGGGACTTTTCTTACGAACACTGCTGAATACGCCGATTGCAATATATATCACGGCCTGCCTGGCATCAACGTTGATAGGGTTTATGTCCGGGCGCCTGAAGCTGCTGACGGGGATCTTTTTTATCTTAAAATATTTCGAATACTTCGTCATTTACTTTATGGCGGTGAACTACCTCAGGGAAAAGAAACAGGTGGAGCGGTTTGTCGCCGTGATTCTCGGTGTATGTTTCGTTATCTGTATCATCGCCATACTTCAGATTCCAGCGGGCGGCCGAGTGACGGCACCGTTTGAAGGTGAAGTCGGCGAGCCGAATACGCTGGGCGGATATCTTGTCCTGATGCTTTCAATCGCCACTGGCCTTTTGGTGATGCCACAGTCGACAGAGCATAAAAAATATTTGGGAGTACTCATCGCATTAATCATTGTTTCTCTGCTGGCAACGCTGTCGAGGAGTTCCTGGTTGGCAGCATTCCCTATGGTGCTGACGTTGATATACTTTTCACCAAGAAAGACGCTGCTCATCATATCTCTTTTGGTTGTCATCTTGATATCTCCGTTTGCACTGCCGAAAGCGGTGAAAGAGCGGGCTTTATATACGGTGGCTCAGCGGTATCATGCGGAACAGATTGAAGTTGGTGGCGTAAGGATCGATACGTCTACATCGGCGCGGCTTTATTCATGGAAAGATGCATTAACGAAAGACTTCATCAAGCACCCGATTCTCGGGTATGGCATTACCGGATATAAGTTCCTTGACGCACAGTATCCGAGAATGCTGGTGGAAACCGGTGTTGTTGGGTTCATTTCTTTTTTCATTTTGCTCTTTTCTGTGTATAGAAATGCACTCCATAATTACCGCACAACAACCGATCCTTTTTTCAGCGGGATAATCTTAGGCTATCTGGCAGGATTTGTCGGGATGATTCTACACGCGATAGGGACGAATACTTTTATTATCGTGCGCATCATGGAACCATTCTGGTTTTTGACTGCCATCGTGATCATGATACCGAAAATAGAGGCAGGGGATGTGAAAATTAAAGAAGCGCCTGCTAAAGGTTAGGGTCGGCGGATTCCAGCAACTAACGGGTTCAATACTAAAAGAAATATGTTCGGAGTTACCTTGTCGAGTGAAACAAATCAAACCAATAGAACCAAACACATACGAACATCTTTCAAAAAAAGTTGTACAAGGTGGAATGTGGGTCTTTTCTCTGAGAATTATCAATCGCGGTCTTGGCTTTGTCAGAACCATCGTCCTTGCCCACCTGCTGGCTCCGTCAGATTTCGGACTCCTGGGTATTGCAATGCTTGCCATTGGTACGCTGGAAACCTTTTCCCAGACGGGATTTCAGACAGCGTTGATACAGAAAAAAGATAATATTGCTTCTTATCTTGATACAACCTGGACGGTTTCCTTTATCAGAGGTATTCTGCTTTTTTTAATCCTGTTTTTTTCTGCTCCCCTAGTGGCGTCTTTTTTCAACTCTCCACAAGCTGCATCCGTCATAAAAGTCGTTGCCGTTTCAACGCTCCTTTTGGGATTTCAAAATATCGGTATCTTGTTTTTCCAGAGGGATCTTGAGTTGAATAAATATTTTTATTATCAACTGTCATCATCTTTAATAGATCTTACAATCTCTGTCATTCTTGCTTTCGCTCTGCAAAATGTATGGGCTCTGGTCTGGGGGGGGCTTGCCGGCAATTCAGTCCGACTTCTTATGTCCTATGTGCTTCATCCATACAGGCCCCGTGTGAGCTTTAGTAAAGATACATTCAAAGAACTCTCCGGCGTTGGAATATGGGTTATGGGATCAGGCGTTTTGGACTTTATGATTACGCGGGGAGATGACATTTTTGTGGGCAAAATGCTTGGTGTTACGGCATTAGGCTTTTACCAGATGGCTTACCTTATATCGAATCTTCCGGCAACAGAGATAACCTATATGATTTCCCAGGTAACATTTCCTGCCTATTCGAAAATGCAGGATGATATGCCACGATTGAGAGAGGCATTTCTTGATGTGGTCAAACTGAATGCGTTTATATCAATACCGATGGCGGGAGGGATATTTATATTGGCACCTGAATTCACCCTTATATTCCTTGGCGAAAAATGGATGCCCATGGTACCGGCCATGCAGTTATTAGCTCTGGCAGGATTGACGGTATCCATTGTGGCCATGGCGGGCACTCTTTTTGTGTCTGTGGGGAAACCGCGAATAGATACATTGTGGCAAGTAATACGATTGGCAGTGCTCATAATCTGCATATATCCCTTGACAGCGAACTGGAATCTGTCCGGTACCGCAATTGCTGTACTGTTGAGCGTCTTTATTTCTACCGTTGGAATCAGTATTCAGGTTGTGCGGATTCTTGAATGCCGCGTTCGGTCATATATAAAAGTAATAGCTTTGCCTGCCATCAATGGCCTGATAATGGTAATGATACTATTGTTGGCGAAAGGCTGGTTTCACCATTCGGGGCTTATGCAATTCTTTCTGTTAGTGATTCTTGGGATTATGAGCTATGGAGTAATAACGATTTTGTTTGACCGATTTCTTAATTATGGAATGATAAGGCTGATTATAGAAAAAATCGAATCTTAAATTTGAATAAACTGATTGCAGATGTTTATTGCTCTATAGGATCTGATGAAAGAAAACATAACGAAAATCCTTATATGGCTTCTCTCAAAGGGTTCACAGGCAGTGAGATCACAACGAAAGCCGCCTGATCCCGATACTGTCCGTCGCATTGTTGTACTTCAAATGAGTGGTATCGGAGACCTGTTGCTGATTACGCCGGCCCTTCGAGCACTCCATCGTATGTATCCGCTCGCTAAGATTGATATCATAACCTATAAACTCAGTAATGCAGATTTTCTCTTCAGATTTCCTTATATAGGGGGTGGATTCGAGTTTCCTCTGTTTAATTTAGAATTGAAGAGTTTTTGGCGCCCCTCATTCTGGCAATCGCTAAGAAAACCACTTCATTTTGTAAATAATAGTGCCCCCGATCTTTATATAAACTTTCATCATACCTGGTTACCTCAGTGGTACCTTTTTGAGCTATTGGTGGCCGCGCGTTGCGGGGCGCGATTCAAAATTGGCATTAATCCCGATTATGTTAGTGGTTCCGGAGTATTCGACAGATCAGTGACTGAAGCGCTTCTCGGTTCCCGTCACTATTGTCCCTTCTTCATGGATATCGTGAACCTTCTCGGAGAAGCGAGCAATGATTACTCACCCGAATTTCCACTTGAACCCCATGAAATCGAAGAGGCGAAAAACCTTATTCATTCGGCAATACCTCACAATAGAAAAATTGTATGTATTCATGCAGGGGCTTCATTTAATGCCCAACGCTGGCCTGTAGATCGTTTCAGCGAGCTTGCAAAAATGCTGGTAGCCCACGGCTGTGGGATCGTCCTGATTGGAACGGCCGATGAGTCTCATGTGACTGAGTTTATAATGAAAATGCTTCCAGAGAGAAAATGTTTGAATGCAGCAGGAAAGACCAACCTTTATCAGATGGCTGCGCTGATAGATAGATGCGATCTCTTTATCGGCAATGATTCAGGACCTATGCATATCGCGATATCTCGCAAATGTCCTACGATTGGACTTATCGGTCCGGGGAAGCCACGGTATCATCGATATGAGCAGAATGGAGTTGTAATGATGATAAATCCGATATTGCCGGATATGCATGAAGATAAAACTGCAGTTTTTCCATGGCAGATTAGTGCTGAAGAAGTATATGAGAAGGCAAAGGGACTGCTTTCATGAAAATATTGATCGTTGTGAATGAATATCCTCCCGAAAAGATCCGAGGCACTGCGATGGCAACGGAAGCTCTTGCAAAAAATTTAGCGAAGAACGGCTGGAAAGTGTACGTGATCGTGACGTGCCGAGGTGGTGCACTTGCAAAAGAGATTGTGGAAGGAATAACGGTCTATCGATTAAATCCGTCGCCGATCACGTACACAAGAACAATCCAGCGATTTTTTTTAATCTTACGGTTAACTCGAAAAATACAACCCGATATAATCCAGGGGCAGGCTATATCCTGCGGTCTTTTCGCAGCTCTTGTTGGAAAGATTTTACGAATTCCTTCCGTCACCTATATCCAGGGGAGGGATTTTTACGAGTCCGGTTTACTGAGACGGTATCTGGAAGTTCTGCCATCCGTAAGATATGCAACAAAGACAATTGCGGTGACCGATGAACTTGCCAGAGGAGCAGAACCCTATGCGGGGAGGAGTATTGACGTGATACCTCATGGTTATCAACCATCGGACATAACAGGCCAAGTAGTGGAAAAGGCTAAGAGACGGATGAAAAGAGACGTTTTTAATATTCTTTCTGTCGGACACTTTGAACCGGATAAGGGGACCTCGTATCTCCTTTCCGCTATCCGACATTTAAAAGAAAAGTTGCCGGGAATGTTTCTTCATCTTGTTGGTGACGGCCCGCTGCGCACAGAACTCGAGATGCATGTACAACGTGATGGAATATCAGAACATGTATGTTTCTATGGATCGCTGTCCCATCCGGAAGTGCTTGCCATGATGAGGGTCGTCGATCTTTTTGTATTGCCAAGTGTGGAGGAGGCATTCGGGATCGTATTGATTGAGGCGCTTAATCAGGGTTGTCCTGTCGTGGCTTCGAGGATTCGTGCAATCCCGACTATAATCGAGGACGGCGTCACCGGCATTCTTGTTCCTCCTCGTGATCCGGAAGCAATTTCTCAAGCAGCATATTCGATACTTACCGATAGAGAAATGTACATGAAGATGAAACAGGTTGCACACAGTGCCGGGGAAAAGTTTCGTTGGGATTTTAATGTCAAACGTTTTGAAAGGGTTTATCAGGAGATTTTGAAGTGACGCACTTCATGAAAACTTCGATTGTAATCGTAAGTTTTAATACGAAATACTATTTACATCGTTGCCTCGACTCAATCAGGCGCTACCCGCCTTCTGTATCTCATGAAATAATTGTTGTGGACAATGCCTCCGGCGACGGCAGTCCGGAAATGGTCGCCTCATTATTTCCTGAGGTAACGCTTATAAGATCTTCAAAGAATCTCGGTTTCGCTGCGGCGAATAACCTGGCAATCAAGGTTGCCGGTGGAGAATTGATTCTCTTTTTTAATTCAGATGCGGAACTTCTTCCCGAATCACTGGAACCACTGGTTAAACATTTTGAAATGAATCCTGAAACGGGAATCGTCGGCCCGACAGAGCAGTTTGAAAGCGGAGACCCCTATCCGACAATCTGTCCTTCCCCCAACCTGAGTTTTGTATTCTTCAATCATACGGGACTGCGAAGAAGATTTAATAGGAATAGACTGATAAATCCTTACAGGAGTCTCTGGGAACAATCTCAAAAATCAAAAGTACCAACTGAGGTTGACTGGCTGTCCGGTGCAAGCCTGATGATCCGTCGAAAGGTACTTGATGAAACAGGTTTTTTTGATGAAAAGTATTTTTTCTATATGGAAGAAACGGATCTTTGTGAACGCGCCCGCAGGTCCGGTTGGAAAGTGAAATTTATTCCTGAAGCCCAAGTGATCCACCATGGCGGGCAATCTACGGTGAATACAAAGTCCGGTCTCCTTACTCTATCCGGAGCGATAAGCGAGCTCTATTTTTTTAAAAAATTTCGAAGCAGGGTTGAAGTTTTACTCTTAGCGGGTTTGTTGGGTGTAGAATATTCGTTTAAGCTCCTTATAACACGAGGGAACGATCCGCGCCGATGGGCCTATAGAAAAATTCTTCGAACGGTTTTTGGATACAGGCCTGTGAGAGTAACAATGGAGGATATTTATTGAAACTGAGCGTCATTATTGTTTCATACCGAGTATGTGATTTATTGGAATCGAGCCTTCGTTCCATTTATGAGAATGGATTTCACGATGCAATGGAAGTGATCGTTATAGATAACGCTTCCGGTGATGGAACGGTGGAGAAACTATCCGGATTATTTCCTTTTGTAAGGTGGATTCAAAATGATGAAAATGTCGGTTTTGCACCGGCGGTGAACCAGGCAGTTGAGGGAGCCTCCGGTGAGTTTCTGCTTCTCTTAAACCCCGATATGAGGATTGTATCCGGTGTTTTGGTAAAGCTGATTCAATTTATGGAGGGGCACGGGGAGATCGGAGCTGTTGGTCCCGGCCTGATGCTTCCGAACGGAGAAAAATATGTTTCTGTGATGCCGTTTCTATCCTGGGCCTCTGTTTTCTTTTATGAAACAAGATTAAACCGTCTGTTTCCCTTTTACCTGCTTACCCGGCCTTATTCGCAATTGTTAAAAGGGAATAAGCCATTCCGGGTGGATTCTGTCGAAGGCTCTTTTATGTTGCTCCGACGAGAGGCCTGGCAGACTACAGGAGGTTTCGACTCACATTATTTTTTTGGAATCGAAGAAATGGATTTAGCATGGCAACTGAAGCGAAGTGGATACGAAACCTGGTTCCATCCGTTACCCGGGGCGTTTCACGAACACTCCGGATCAACCGGCGGCAAGAGACAAGGTATAGTGAACCTGTCGATTATTCTGGCGACTCTTTATTTTCTCAGAAAGAACCGGAGGCGGAATTATTACTCTCTTCTCTCGGTTCTGTTAGTCATTAGTTTACTTAAATTAGCCATCTCCTTACTTTTCGGATGGGCCGAAAGAACCATTATATTCAAAGAGGCGGTCAAGGCGCTCCTGGGGTTACGACCGATGTATATAACGCATAAAGATAAGGGCAGATGGAATGATGATTGATCATATTAAACGATGGCTTCACTGGGGGGATTATGATGCCCAGCTCAGTGTTGTTCCTCGTTTGTTGCGAGCGTATCTGCTATGGAATAATGACTGGTATGGGTCGCATGCCATGCGCTATCTCCCGATTGTCCGATTTATAAGAAGGTTGCCCGACCCGATTGCGTATCCAATTCTGGAAGTTGGATCAGGTGACCGCGGGATTGCACCTTTTCTGAGAAGAAGTGTGGTAACTGTCGATCTGAATTTCGATCCCGAAAATATGAAGCGTGTCGGTGCGATGAAAGTTCCGGTACGAGGGGAAATTGAGCATTTGCCTTTTTTAAATGATTCATTTGATATGGCAATAGCAGTGGATATCTTGGAACATCTTCCTGAAAATCAACGTGAAACGTCTATCAAAGAATTGTTTAGGGTGGCGAGAAAATATGTAGCGGTGGCCGTTCCATGTGGGGGAAAAGCGGTTCGTGTTGAGGGACTCCTTGATCGTTTTCATCAGATCCGGTTTGGTGTTCCGAATAAATGGCTTGTCGAGCACAAAAAAAACATTTTGCCGGCGGTCGATGTGCTCTCCGAATTATTTAAGAAGCAAAGCTGTTTTTCCACGATGAAAATCGAAAGCAATACCCATTTGATATTATGGTTTGTTCTTGAAGCACTGGAGATTGCAGCACCTAGCAACTACCTGCGAAGGATTATGACGGACTGGCTTGTTAATTTAGCGAGTAGATTAAGGCCGCGCAACGCATACAGGCAGATATTCTATATCGGGATAAAAAAATATTTTTGAGGATTTGTAAATCTTTTTATTAG
>JAFGWZ010000036.1 GCA_016936905.1 Deltaproteobacteria bacterium
ACAGAAGTGTTGACAGCGGCAAAAAATTTGATCATATCGCCAAGCAGAAAGACCATGCCGGGTATATTGATGAATCGCTCAAAGACGGTACGGCATATACCTATAAGATTCAGACAGAAGACACTGACGGGCTGTTGAGTGATTTTTCCGATGCCGTGGTGGTAACGACGAAGCCCCTGCCGAAAAAGCCGGCGGGATTAATCGCCGACTCGTCGGGCGGAACGATTTCCCTGTCATGGACGGCGAACAGTGAGAAAGACATCGATCACTATGTTATTTACGAGAAGGGAATATTTACCAACACTGCGGTTTCTCAAGTAACGTCCACATCCGTTACCATATCGGGCCTCGAGCCTGGGAAGACAAAGGACTATCTGATCACCGCGGTTGACAAAGACGGACTTGAAAGTGAACCGAGCGATGTTGTAACAATAGCGGTCAAATAAGCGCCGCACAACGGATAAACTGTAAACAATAAACAATTATGAAAAGGTGAATAGCAATGAAATACCGATTTCTTCTGATTTTTTTCCTCGCGGCATCAGTTTTTTTCATGTCGGCACCAATCACGGATGCGGCAACGACGGGAGCCTATCAGGTTGTTGCGGGAGACAATGATAATGCCTACCTGGTCAATACGGAGACAGGGGCCGTGTGGATTCTGACTTATCGAACGCTGGCGACGGGGAGGGAACCTATAGCGATCCCGTACAGATTTCTTAAGATAAAGCCTGACGATCACACGTTTCTCTTCGAAGAATACAAAGGTCCCTCGGCCGTGGGTCCAAAAAGCATATCAGAGGATAAAAACGATTAGGCATCCGGCGTCGCAGGAACGACACCGTTCATCGGGAGATGGAGAGACCGAACAACACAGCAGTTCACTGCCTCGAAAATACGGGGCTTTCGAGAACGTATATTATCGAAGGGGCCGACTCCCTCATGGCGGTTGATGTGGGAAGCCTCGGAGCTGCCAAGGATACGGTTTCCTACATACGGAGGCATCTCAAGCGGGACATGGGCGAATTATCCCGCATTGCGGCAACGCATTTTCATATTGACCATATCGGCGGAATCGGTTCGCTCCTCACGATGTGCGGCCCCGCAACAAAAGTTTTATTCAACTATCGCGTTAAAGATTATCTCAGCGGAAAGAAGAAAATATCTCTCATCAAAAACTGGTTCACCGGCCTCGTGCCGGCATCACTGGTCAGCCTTTGCCGTGTCAGAAGGCTCTCACATTTTGCCTTTATGAGCGGGGCGGGGATACCGGTTCCTGCTATGCGGCGTTACGTTAAACTCCCGTTCGAGGGGGAAAGAATAATCTACTTTGGCAGGGAAAATGCGCGGCGGTTCAAGCTGGGGTTTGACTCATGGGAGGTGATCGATACCCCGGGGCACACCGAAGACTCGGTATCACTTTACAACGAGCCGACCGGTGAATTGATCTGCGGGGATTTTATTTTGAATATACGTCGAAATGGCGGAGGCATGCTGAATCGCTTTCATTGGGACGGCGGCAGGATAAAGGAGTCATTTTCATACGTGACAAGGACGCTGGCGCCCCGCCATGTATATCCCGGACATGGAGACGTCATACGAGACGAGAACAATGCCCTGCGGAACGTGAAGGAGTTGTGATGCGGGCTGAAAGCGGGTATAACCGCCGGAATTGAAACATCGGTCTGTGCCGTCCATAACGGCAAGAGAAACAACGGGGGTGAGGGAGGTTCCATATGAAAAAACGTTATTTCAGGTGTATCTACGGCATCATAACCTTACTGGTGGCGTGCAGCCTCGCCGGATGTGTCGTTGCGACAAAGTCCACGGCGATTTCCCCCGATATACGGGAGATGTTCGAGGGCACCTATAAGATTGACCCGTATATGGAGAAGCATAAGCCTGTCAGCATCGCCGTAATTCCCTTCACCGATGAATCGAGAAGCCAGAAGGGCACGGAGACGGTGAGAAAGTATTTCTACAATCACTTCAGCTCTCTACCCTTTAAAGATATGGAATTGCATCGTGTCGATTACCTCCTGAGAAAGGCGGGGCTTACCGACCCGGAGGTCATCAGGAAGACAAAACCGCAGGAACTGGGGAAGATCCTCAATGTGGATGCCGTGGTGTACGGATCCATATCAAATTTCGACAAAATCTTCGCGGTCATCTATTCGCAAGTGGCGGTGGGCGCCACGGTAGAGATGTATGATACCAAAACGGGAAATTTCCTGTGGAGCGGCAGCCATACCTCAAGGATCCAGGAGGGGGGTATATCGACGACACCCATAGGAATCATCGCAACAGTCATCGCAACATCGATGAACGTGCGGGATATTCAGCTTCTCCGGGCTTGTGACGATCTCTTCCGGGACATGGTCAAAACCATTCCCGTGCCGACGATCGCTGAAACGGCACAACCTCCGGTCATCGAGATTATGACACAGGATACCAAAGGGCAGCCGAAGAAAGCCGGCGACGAAATCAGGGTCGTCATGCGAGGGACAAAAAACATGCGGGCCTATTTTGACATAGGAACGTATAAAAAAGGCATCGATATGAAGGAAATCGAAGACGGAGGGTATCTCGGCGTCTACAGAGTCGTGCCCGGCGATAACATCTCCGATGCGGTGATTACAGGTTATCTCGTCAATGACTCCGGCGCTACCGCGCAGTGGGTGGACGCCGTTGGCACCGTCACCATCGACACGACGCCTCCTGAAAAACCGGCAAATCTCGAAACGGTCGGCAGAGACACCTTTGTCCTTCTTGATTGGACAAAAAATGCCGAATCAGATCTGGCGGGATACAGGGTATATCGGAGCATGACGCCGCTCAGTGGCTTTGAGCAGGTGGCCCAGATCGAGTTCAACACCTATTCAAACGAGGGGCTGCAGAATTCCGTTACCTATTTCTACCGCGTTTCGGCGTTAGATATGGCGGGAAATGAAAGTGAAAAGACAGGAACTGTTGCCGGCATTCCGGTGGCGCCGGGGCCGACTCCTGTTTCAGGCCAAATCGACGCAGACACGGTTTGGTACGCCGGTGCGAGTCCCTACATCATCGAAGATACTGTCATAGTGAAGGACAAGGCGCATCTGAGGATCGAACCGGGGACCACCGTGAAATCAAAAGGTGAGGCCCTGGTGGTGCAGGGTTGCCTCGATGCCGTTGGAGATGAGCAGCACCTGATCCATTTTGAAGGAGTGGACAACGCACTCTGGCATGGCATTGTCTTTGAAAACGTGAGGGAAAACGAGAACAATCTCCGATTCTGCGGCATAAAAGGGGCGAAGTACGGAGTCGTATGTCAGTCATCGTCTCCGTTGATAGAATCATGCGAATTTACCCAGAACAGCACGGCGATTCAAACGTCGGGGTCTTTCTCAAAGCCCGTCATCAAGGGCAATACGATTCGCGCGAACACCGTGGAAGGCATTGCCGTCATCGACGGTTCCCAGCCGACAATCGTGGGGAACAAGATTCATGGGAACGAGAAGATCGGAATCGCCGTGGCCATGTCGGCCCCGGTTATCAAGGAAAACACTATCATTCAAAACAACGGTTCAGGTATCTCAATGTGGGAAAGTCAGGGAACCATTACGGCCAACAATATCTATGACAACAATCCTTTCAATATGATTGGACAAATGGACGGAGAATCGGTGAACGCCCGTGATAACTGGTGGGGTAGCTCCGAGGTACTCGGTATCCTGTCGGGTTTGAAAGGCAAAATCGATATCGGTTCGGTCCTCGATGCTCCGTACCCGGAAGGAAAGCCCTTGACGCTGTCACTGTTGGAATCCGAACTGGTCGGAGAGATAACCGTCGATTCCTATCTCATGCTGTCAAACAGTCCTTATAAGATGGCAAAAACCGTTACAATCGACAAGGGGGCAACGGTATACATCGAACCGGGTGTTACCGTCTTGTTTGATCAGAACACAGGATTCGTCGCAAAAGACGGCGGAATAGTCGCCAAGGGAACAGCAGATGCACCGATACATTTCACCGCTTCCGGGGCGTCGCCATCACCCGGATTCTACGCGAATGTGGTTCGGTTTGAGGGTGAGAAGACAAGTGTCAACAGCTTCTTCGAGTTCTGCATTGTCACCTATGCGACAACGGCTTTCGACATTCATTGGGGTACCCCCCAGATTTCGTATTGCCATATTGCGGAAAACGCTCAGAGCGGTGTTTATTGCAGAAACGACGCGGCGCCGAAGATACTCTATACTACATTTTCGGACAATCAAGGCGAAGGAGCCATACGGTGCGTCGGTATGTCAAAACCGGTTGTCAACTATAATAATTTCGTAAAGAATTCTGTGGCGGTCCAATCGTTCTCGTCGATATATATCGATGCCAGGCATAACTGGTGGGGATCGGACCCCCCGGATAAGAATCAGATATGGGGCACCAATATCAATATCGATCCCTGGTTGAAAGGCCCGGAGAAAAAGGCCTTTACCCTGAAAGAAAAATAATGGAGAGAAGACGGTTTCTATCCCTTCTCGGCAAGGGATTCCTGGTCTCGTCCGTTGCCGGCGTGTTTCCCACGGCGGCATTCGGGAAAACAGCCCTGGATTACGCCCTTGAGGGGCAGAACTACCTTCAGAACGGAGACTATAATAAAGCCCTGGAGGCGCTTCTCAAGGCAGTTGAAATCGACCCGCAAAGCGACTGGGCATATGGGCTGCTGGGGAGGACGTATCGGGGGCTCAATAAAAATGCAGAAGCTGTCGACGCCTTTAGAAAAGCGGTAAGGCTGAATCCGGAAGATGTCTATTCACGGATGATGATCGAAATAATCACGCAAAAGCCTATTCCGCGGCTGAAAAGTGAACCGGAAGAGCTGACCCCTCTCGAGATAACGGCCCGGCAGGAAGAGTCGGCGATGCTCACGTCCCTCAGATCGGACGAGGGACTCGGCTACAAGGTGAACCGGGTGGTTATCGACCCCGGTCATGGCGGGTTTGATTCAGGAGCGCTCGGATATAGCGGGCTGAAAGAAAAAGACGTGACCCTGGACCTCGCCATTATGCTCTATCAACGGATGGCGTCGCAAGGAAAGATCAAGCCCTTTCTCACGAGAACGGCGGATTACTACGTTCCCCTGTCGGACCGCACCGCCATCGCCAATCAGTTCCAGGCGGACCTTTTCCTCAGTATCCATATCAACGCGAGCAAGAACAGGAACGCCCGGGGGTCTGAGACATACTATTGTTCCGAAAAAGCGTCGAATCAGGAAGCCGCGCGGGTAGCTTCGCTGGAAAATGCCGTTCTCAAATACGATAAACCGCTCACGCAGCGGGAAGGGTACATCGACATTGAGGAGATATTGTTTCGGTTCGAGCAGAAAATGAACTGGAAGGAAAGCGGCGTTTTTGCCGGTTCGTTTCAACAGAGGTTCAGAGAGAAACTACCACTGGACAACCGTGGTGTCAACGCTGCTAATTTCTTTGTCCTGAGGAGGGCGAAAATGCCGTCTATCCTCCTCGAAATAGGGTTTATATCGAATGCTGAAGACGAAGAACGGCTCAAAGGACAAAGCTTCCGGGAGAGGGTTGTCGAGTCGATTATGTGGGGGCTGTTATGAGTGACGACATTGTAAAAAGTCCATATGCAGCGTTGCGCTTCACCCTTCGTCACTGCGGCGTACGCGTAAGTACGCCACATTCCTCAGGATTCACGCGCCTTGCCTCTGGAGCTTTTTACTTCGTCGTCTCCATGATGACTTTTTACGAGTTCATCATGAGTAAACGACGAAGATTCCCCCGATCCTTCCTGTACGGCCTGACGCTGTGTATCCTTTTCGTTCTGTTACTGCCGTTGATGCCGGCGTGTCATGGGGCCTTTGCCGCCGACGTCAATGATATCATCTTTCGCGGTGCCGACTATCATTACAAGGGCAAGCTAAACGAAGCGATCGCAGCCTTTCAGCAGGCGGTCCGCCTCGCGCCTGACAACGAATTCGCTCATAACCAGCTCGGCCTTCTGTATGCAAAAAAAGAGAGAGACGGCGACGCCTTCAGAGAATTTTCAACTGTTGTTCAGCTTGACCGGCGCAATACCTTTGCGCTCCTCTGGACGGGCATCTTATACCTCAAACAGAATGACATGGACAAGGCGTTCGAAGCATTTCAGGAAGTTACGTCACTTGACCCGAACAACGCCGACGCGTACTATTTTTTGGGCGCCATTTATAATTTCAGACACCACCCCGTAAAGGCAATCGAATACCTCAAGAAAGCACGTGACGCCGATTCGGGCGAGGCGGATACCCACTACCGCCTCGGCAGAGCCTTTCACAGGCTTGATATGATCAATAATGCATATCTCGAATACACCCGGGCGCTGAAGCTGAAACCGGCATACACGAAGGCGATCAACGAAATCGGATGGATATATTACAACCAGGGGAATTATCAGGCGGCGATAGATCAGTGGAACAACGCCCTGTCGATCAACCCTAAAGACACGGACGCCATATCAAATCTTGCAAAGGTATACAACGACATGGCCTATGTGGCACTTTCTCAGAATAAAACGGACGACGCCATCGCATTTTGGAAAGCAACCCTTTCCGTTATGCCCGGCAACAAGGCGGCTCGATACTATCTTGACAGCTATCGACGCTGAATTGAACAGCGAGCGAATTCCCCGTTGCTTGCGGCGAGGTTAATAAACATTTTCCGTGGCAACAGGAGATTCCCCGCCACGTGTTGAGGTGAGCTTCATTTTCCACGTTTCCGCTATTATCGTTTATGACGAAAATAGGATATTGCAAGGTTGTACGCAGTTTGATATTGTAGCCTTACCTTCAACAAACAGGAACAAAAAGCGGTGACGCGACAACAGCAGCTTTTGAATGAATAAGGAGGACATGATGAAGAAGATAATTTTTATTGCGGCGGCCATTGTTTTCGGGGTGTGTTTCCTTGCCGGTGGACCCGGGGTGTACGCCCAGCAGGGAGCCGGGGGGGCGGAATATGTTCAGGGCGTAGGTACAGCGGGAAATGTCAACTGGTCGACGGGAACCCTGACGGCCGTCGGTATCGGGGCTCCTCCTGAAAGATTTTATGGGAAACCTCAGGCTCGTCCCATGGCAATGAGAGCCGCCCAGGTCGATGCATACAGAAAACTCCTTGAAGTGGCAAACGGCGTTCGCGTCGACGCGACGACAATGGTGCGGGATTATGCCGTTGAAAGTGATGTCGTTCGAACGCAGGTAGAGGGGATCGTACGGGGCGCCACAATTGTAAAAACCGAATATCTCTCAGACGGGACAGTGGAAGTAACCGTCAGCATGCCGTTGAGCGGCGCCGGCAGCAGCCTGAGCCAGGCAGTATACCCAAGGCTCATGGAATCGGCCGGGTTCCCTCAGGCGCCACCGTCAGGCTATCCTGCTGTTCAGCCGATACCCCAGATACCGGCAGCCCCGGCACCTGGGACACCTCCGGCGGCCCCCGCGGGAGGTGAGGTCTTCACCGGATTAGTCGTCGATGCCCGGGGCATCCAGGCACGGCCTGCCATGTCACCGAAGATAGTCGACGAAAATGGTGAAGAGGTCTATGGGTCCATGCACGTTGACCGTGAATATGCCGTTCAGCAGGGAATGAGCGGATATGCCCGGGACCTGACCGCCGCCCAGAGCAACGCCAGGGTTACCAACAATCCGTTTACCGTCAAGGGAATCAAAGCGGATGGACCGGGGAAATCGAACATCGTCATCAGCACTGCCGATGCGAATCAACTGCGGGCCGCTTCGGATAATTTGTCGTTTATGAAGAAATGCCGTGTCATGATCGTTCTGGATTAGCATATATTCACATGAAGTCCAAAAGCATATAACAGATGGAAAGCCAACATAAATGACCGCAGTCCCCGTCGTTACGGAGACTGCGGTTTTTCGTATGATCCGCGACACGGTTCCAGGAGAGGAAATGGTACCACAACGTATCGTTGTCATGACCGATGAACTGGCAAGTAAGATCGCCGCCGGTGAGGTGGTTGAACGGCCCGCTTCAATCGTAAAGGAACTTGTTGAAAACGCCCTTGACGCCGGGGCCGATGACATACGGGTAGAGATCGCCGGTGGCGGAAAGACGGCAGTTAAAGTCATCGATAACGGCGAAGGGATGACCCGGGAAGATGCGGTCCTGTCATTCCAGCGATACGCGACGAGCAAGATCAAATCGTTTGACGACATTTATGCCATCCATTCATTCGGTTTCAGGGGAGAAGCCCTTCCGAGCATCGCATCAATATCACGGATAGAAATGCTCACAAGGAGGAAAGACCGGACGTCGGGGACGCGGCTTACCGTGGAAGCAGGAAAGGTCAGAGAGGTAATTGATGCGGGATGTCCCGTCGGAACGTCCATCATCGTCTCGGATATCTTTTACTCCACTCCGGCACGGAGGAAATTTCTGAAAAAAGATATCACCGAACAGGGACACTGCATTGATGTGGCCGTCAGGTCGGCACTGGCTCATCCTTCTGTGAGGATGACCGTTACGTCGGACGGCAGAGAAATGCTGTCCGTTCCCAAAACGGGAGGCTACGAAGAAAGAATTGCGCTGATCTACGGCAGCGCGGCGATGAAACAATCCATACCGGTGAATGCGGCGAACGGCAACATTGATCTGCAGGGGGTAATTTCAACACCCGCCGTTACCCGGTCGAATACAAAGGGAATCATGTACTTCGTCAACGGCCGGCATATCCGCGACGGTATGATTCACAACGCCATCATGGCATCGTACCGACGGCTCATCGAGGCGAAACGATTTCCCTCGGTTATTCTTTTCATTACCGTTCCACCGTCGTCGATAGATATCAATGTCCACCCGGCGAAAACGGAGATTCGGTTCACCAATCCGGGTGACGTCCGTGAATTCATTATCGATGCCCTGTCATCGGCACTGGCAGGCCATGCGCTTCCGCCGGAAGGGGAGGCAGCCGATCCTCTGTCACGTCGCTCTGACGACTATACCGCCAGAGTTAAGGAATCCCTCCGCCGGTATTCGGTGTTCTCCGACGGCAGGCGGTTTCATTACCAGGAAGGAGAAAGAGTCCCGGACAGGCATGCGGGAGCGGGCGGGACAGCGTCATCGGGCGCGGCAGCGGGGAAAGCAGTCGACTTGGCTCTCTTTTCGTCTCTCGAACTCGTTGCAATCGTTGCGGGAACCTATCTGGTCTTTCGCCACGGCAGCGGTCTCGTAATTATTGATCAGCACGCCGCTCACGAACGAATTCTCTATGAAAAACTGAAAAAGGCGGCGCATGCGAAACAATCGGCGCGCCAGGAACTGGTTTTCCCCGAAATTATTGATCTTACACCTGCCGAATATCTGGTAATCACCCGGCACGCCGACATTTTCCGCAGCATGGGTTTCGATGTGAATCCATACGGTGACAGGACGGTTATCATCAAATCGATGCCGTCGGGTGTGACTATCCCGGATCTCGCCTCGTTCATACATGACATGGTTGCCGAGATCGATTCGACGGGCTCATCGGCCGGTTTCGATGAGATCCGCGAGAAACTGCTGGTATTAACGGCATGCAGATCTGCCGTCAAGGCACACCACCTGCTTTCACAGGCAGAAATCGAGAATCTCCTAAAAGATCTTGACGCCTCCCCGAACGCTTCCACTTGTCCCCACGGGAGGCCCCTCTATATCCGTTTCGACACGGGGGATCTGGAGAAGATGTTTAAGAGGAAGTGAAGCGCGCGGCCTTGGATTGAATCGAGGCACGTCAACATCGGGGGGTAACAACATGGCGTCGAGGGAAGTCACCATAGCCCCTTGACTACCTCGGCAGTATGCACGCGTATGAAATCGGAACTAACAAAACCACGCCTTATCATTATTGTCGGGCCCACCGGTGTCGGAAAAACCGAACTTGCCCTGAAATGTGCCGCCACGTTCGGGGGAGAGATCATCAGCGCCGACTCAATGCAGGTATACCGATATATGGATATCGGAACGGCAAAACCAACAATCGAGGAGCGGCAATCCATTCCCCACCACCTCATTGATATCGTCAATCCTGACGAGCCGTTTAATGCCGCGCTCTTCGTGGAATCAGCATCGCCTGTTATAGAGAGCATTGTGAACCGGGGAGGAACGATCTTTCTTGTCGGCGGGACGGGGCTTTATGTCAGGTCCCTGGTGGGAGGGCTGTTTGAGTGCCCCCGGGCTGATGAAGAGCTTCGAGAAGCGTACCGGCGCGATCTGATGAGATATGGAAGCGGATACCTGCATGAACAGCTGAGGGATTTGGACGCGGAAGCAGCGCGGAAGATTCATCGCAATGATGTCGTGAGGATCATACGGGCGCTGGAAGTTATCGAACAAACCGGGGAATCCATCATCAGAAAGCAGGAGGAACATCGTTTTGCCGACCGGCGATACGACTATGTGACAATCGGACTCACCGTCGTAAGATCGTTGCTGTATGAAAAGATTAACAGCAGGGCCGATTCAATGATAAGCCGAGGGCTGGTAGAAGAGGTGGAAACCCTTCTCGCCAAGGGATACACCGAACGTCACAAACCCATGCAGTCCATGTGCTATAAACACATCGTCGACTACCTCAAGGGAGGCCTCGAACTGTCCGAAGCGGTGAGGTTGATAAAGCGGGATACCCGGCGATACGCGAAACGGCAACTCACATGGTTCAAGAGGGAGGAAGATATCCAGTGGTTCCAACCCACAGATGAAATGCTCATCAACCAAGAAATAGCGCGATTCATAGAACGCTGATTCGGGTAAATTTACTTGACTTAGAAGGTGTATCCATATATTTATTTGATTCAATACAAAACAGGCTATCATCCGAAGAAACATTCGTTTGCGGGGCCTTCGCGGGCGCATCACGGCAAGAAGGAATCGGAAAAACGGACAGCGGCACATGTGACATATCGCACGGTGACGGACGGATAAAGGCATTGCAGCTTTTTAAGTAAGGAAAGGAGGACACGATGAATTACCGCAAGACGTTAATAATCCTGGTTGTCATAACGATTGGTGCTTTTCTCTTCTCCTGTGCCCCTAAGGAGAGAAAACCACTGAGCCAACTGGATACGCCGGAACATCATACCTATACGGGACTGAAGCTCATGGATCAGGGCAAATACGATGATGCTCAGCGGGAATTTGAACTCGCCCTGCAGTTGAACCGGAAGTTTTCAAAGGCCTATGCAGGCATGGGGTTGGTGTCCTCTTACAAGGGCGATTTCAATCAGGGATTCAAATACATGGACACCGCGGAGGACTACGCCAAATCGGACGATGAGAAGGTTTTCTATCACGTCGGCATGGTGAGGTTATACACCATGGCAAAGCCCGATGATGAGTGGCTTGAGGACGCGGTCGATGAATTCGAAGATGCCGTCAAGATCGATCCGAAATCATCGGCAGCCTATTACTATACAGGGATCGCATACAAAAACGCACTCGATTTCGGAAACGCCGCCAACATGTTTGCGAAGGTCCTCGACCTGGACGATAAATATGTTCGGGAAGCAGACAAGGAATGGAATCTCGTTCAGAAGATTCAGCGGGCAATGCCGGGTACTGTCACGGGCAAGAAAATAGCCCTCGTCGAGAGTATCACGCGGGCCGACATTGCGGCGCTCTTCATGGAAGAACTGAAAATCGATGAGCTGTACAAGAAGCGGGGAGTAAAAACATACGACACCATGTTCAAGGACCCTGAAAAGTTCAAGGAAATGAAAGATAAGCCTGCCTTGACGGCGTCAGATATCGGCGAGCATGTCCTCAGAAGCGATATTGAAGGTATTCTCCGCATCGGCGTCAGGGGCCTTGAGGTCTATCCTGACGGAGCGTTCCACCCCGATGATCTCATCAACAGGGCCGCCTATGCCATGATGATCGAAGATATCCTCATCAAGGTGGCAGGCGACCGTGAACTGGCGACAAAATACATCGGATCGATATCGCCCTTCCCGGATATCAGAAATGATCTTCCCTACTTCAACGCGATTATGGTCGTGACATCACGGGGCATAATGGAAGCCAATGATATAGCGACAGGTGAATTCGCGCCCCTCGGTTCTGTTTCGGGAGCGGATGCCCTGTTGATCATACGGAAATTAAAAGAAGAACTGCGATTTTTCTAACAGACGGTTCGTTATGAGTTACCCGAAGGCTAAGGTTCTACCTTAGCCTTCTGTATAATTGAAAGAATACTCTTATGGGGGTTCAATGGGAAAGAACATCATTGACAAGGGATACGATCCTGTCGATATCGAGCAGAAGTGGTATCGTCAGTCTATGGAGCAGGGATTCTTCAGAGCCCAGGACAGGAGTGAAAAAAAGCAATACTCCATCGTTATTCCCCCGCCGAATGTAACCGGCATGCTTCACATGGGACATGCCCTGAACAATACCCTTCAGGACATCATGACGCGGTTTAAGCGGATGCAGGGGTACAATGCCCTCTGGATGCCGGGAACGGATCATGCGGGAATAGCCACACAGAACGTGGTAGAGCAGGAACTCGCCCGGCAGGGGCTGACACGGCATGATCTGGGCCGTGAAAAGTTCATCGAAAAGGTATGGGAATGGAGGGAAAAATACGGCGGAATCATACTGAATCAGCTTCAGAAGCTCGGGTGTTCCTGCGACTGGGAGCGGGAACGCTTTACCATGGACGACGGACTCTCACGGGCCGTTCGAGAAGTATTCGTCCGGCTTTATAACGATGGGCTGATCTACCAGGGCGACTATATTGTCAACTGGTGCCCCCGGTGTCACACCGCCATATCGGACTTGGAAGTGGAGTATACGGAAGAGCAGGGCGGGTTATGGTATATTCGGTATCCCTGCGCCGACGGCGACGGCGAGGTTGTAGTCGCAACAACGAGGCCGGAGACCATGTTGGGCGATACGGCCGTGGCGGTCAATCCCGGCGACGAACGCTACAAGGCGTTCGTCGGAAGAGACGTTATCCTCCCCCTGATGAACAAGAAGATACCGATCATCGCCGATGACTATGTCGCCGTCGAATTCGGAACGGGCGCCGTCAAGATCACCCCTTCCTGCGACCCTAATGACTTTGAAATGGCCAACCGCCATGACATCGAGATCATTATCATCATGGACGGCAGTGCCGTTATCAACGAACACGGCGGGCCGTACCAGGGACAGGACCGTTATGAGGCCCGGAAGAATGTCGTCGAGGACCTGAAAAAAGGCGGCTACCTCATCAAGGAAGAACCGTACACGCACAATGTAGGACGATGCTACCGGTGCAAAACAGTCATCGAACCGGCCGTATCAAAACAGTGGTTCGTCAAAGTTAAACCCCTCGCCCGGCCGGCAAGCTCCGCCGTGGTCAAGGGGAGGACAAAGATTGTGCCCGCCATGTGGGAAGGCACCTATTTCGACTGGATGGATAATATTCGAGACTGGTGTATTTCGCGGCAGATATGGTGGGGGCACCGGATACCCGTCTGGTACTGCGACAACTGCAACGAAATCATCGTTGCCAACGATGAGCCGACGGCGTGTACCTCCTGCGGAGGAACCGATACCCTTCGCCAGGACGAAGACGTCCTCGATACATGGTTCAGCTCCGCTCTCTGGCCTTTCTCCACCCTCGGATGGCCCGATGAGACGGAAGCGCTGGGTACGTTCTACCCCACCTCGCTGCTCGTGACGGGTTTCGACATCCTCTTTTTCTGGGTCGCCCGGATGATGATGATGGGATTATACGTCATGAAAGACGTTCCCTTCACCCACGTCTATCTCCACGCGCTTGTGAGAGACGAGCACGGGGACAAGATGAGCAAATCAAAGGGGAATATCATCGATCCGCTGGAGATGATCGACAAATACGGAGCCGATGCGTTCCGCTATACGCTCACGGCGTTCACCGCCCAAGGCAGGGACGTCAAGATGTCGGAGGATCGGATTCAGGGCTATCGCTTTTTCGTCAACAAGATATGGAACGCGGCGCGGTTCTGTTTCATGAATCTCGAAGATTATCCCGCTCAAGGCGTCACTCCCTCACAGGAAGACTATTCTGTCGCCGATCGGTGGATAAGAGACCGATTGAACCAGGTTACGGAGGATACCATCGCAGCGCTCGACGAGTACCGTTTCAATGACGCTGCGTCCAGGCTTTATCAGTTTGTCTGGCACGAATTCTGCGACTGGTACCTGGAGCTGATAAAACCGATGCTTTACAGCACCGATTCAGAGAAAGGAAAACGGGCGGCACAGGAGACACTTGTTACGGTTTTAAAGACCGTAGTCCAGCTTCTCCACCCGATTATGCCCTTCGTTACCGAAGAAATCTGGAGCATGCTGCCCAATACTGAGGGATCGATCGTCATCAGTCCCTTCCCGGAAGCACTGGAATCATTGTGGGATGACGACGCGGTGATGCGAATGAAGATGATTCAGGATGTCATTACGTCGATTCGGAATATACGGGGGGAAATGAACATCGCCCCGTCGAAGAAATTGAGTGTTGTTCTTTCCGGGTCCGATGGAACCTCCATGGAGATACTCAGCGGTGGAAAACACTATATCGCCGATATGGCAAACCTGGAAGGCCTCACCCTCGAACAGGATCTACGGGAAGATCCTAAGCATGCAGCAACCGGCATCGCCGGATCGGTAAAGATTTTTGCCCTCCTGGAGGGGATTATCGACATCGCGGCGGAAAGGGCCCGCCTCGACAAGGAATTGGCAAAGGTGTTGAAAGACCTGACAATGGTATCGCGAAAGCTTGCCAATCAGGATTTCAGAGAAAAGGCTTCCCCGTCCGTCGTGAAAAAGGAAATAAAGAAATCGGAAGACCTGAAAGAAAAAGGCGGCATTCTTGAAAATGCGTTGAAACGGCTCGACGCCCTTGAAGGATAAACGGTGTGATTCAGAAGATCCGTTTAAAAAGACTTATCATGGATGCCCTCGACGAAGACATCGGATCGGGGGACCTTACAACCTCCGCTCTTCTGACAGGCGGAGAGTCAGGCACCGGACGGACCGTCGCAAAAAGCGAGGTTGTCATCGCAGGGATCGACGTCTTCAGAGAGGTATTCCATGCCTTCGACAACGAACTTGACTTCATGGCATATCTCCGTGATGGAGAAGTAGCCTCGCCGGGAAACGTCATCGCCGAAGTATCGGGAAGGTTGCAGAGTATCCTCACGTCGGAACGGGTGGCGCTGAACTTTTTTCAGAGAATGTGCGGAATCGCCACATTGACCAGGAAGTTCGTAGACATGATCACAGGAACAAAAGCAAAGATACTCGACACTCGAAAAACGGTTGCCGGGCATCGTGACCTCGATAAATACGCCGTGACGGTTGGAGGCGGCCAGAACCACCGTTTGGGACTGGACGGCGGGGTAATGATCAAGGACAACCATATCATCGCTGCGGGAAATATCACAAAGGCGGTTCAACTGGCAGCCACCGCCATACCCCCTACGATTAAAATTGAAGTCGAGGTTAAGAATCAGGAAGAAGCGGTGGAAGCACTCGCAGCGGGTGCAGACATCATTATGCTGGACAACATGAGTATCAGTGAGATGAAAAAAGCCGTATCGCTCATCGATGGAAGAGCTCTCATAGAAGCATCCGGTAACGTTACATTGTCAAATGTCAGAGAAATCGCTCAAACGGGGGTTGACTTCATTTCGGTTGGAGCCCTTACCCATTCGGTTGCGGCAGCTGATTTATCTCTCACTATTGTGGCGGAATAGATGAACGTGTCACAACCGGAGTGCGTCAATCACAGGACATACGACCTTGCCGACCTTCCCGAACGGGGACTCAGGGATCTCACCGCGGGAAGGCTCATCGGCAGGGAAATCCTTTATTTTAATGTTATCGACTCGACCAATCTCTACGCGGCGAAGGTCGCGC
>JAFGWZ010000037.1 GCA_016936905.1 Deltaproteobacteria bacterium
ACACCGGGGAAGGGAACGGTCGCCATGCCGGGCTTGATCGCCGTGGCGCCGGGAAGGGGAGTAATCAGGATGCCGCCTGTTTCGGTCTGCCACCACGTATCGACGATGGGGCACTCGCCGCGGCCGATCAGGTTGTAGTACCAGTTCCACGCCTCGGGGTTGATGGGCTCGCCGACGGTACCGAGGATTCTCAGTGACGAGATGTCCGCTTTCTTGACCCAGGAGTCGCCTTCTTTCGCGATGGCCCGGATCGCCGTGGGAGCGGTGTAGAAGATGTTGACTTTGTATTTTTCGACGATTTGCCAGAACCGGCTGATATCGGGGTAGTTGGGCACGCCTTCGAACATGACCGACGTCGCGCCGTTGCAGAGGGGGCCGTACACGATGTAGCTGTGGCCGGTTACCCAGCCGATATCGGCGGTGCACCAGTAGATGTCTTCGTCGTGATAGTCAAAGATCATCTTGTGGGTATAGGCAACATAAACAAGATAGCCGCCGGTGGTGTGCATGACACCCTTCGGTTTTCCCGTTGAACCGGAGGTATAAAGGGTAAAGAGGGGATCTTCCGCATCCATCCACTCGGGTTCACAGTCGGCATTGACTTTCGCCATCTCGTCGTGCCACCAGAGGTCCCTGCCGTCTTCCCAGTCGCACTTGATTTTGTCACCGACACGCTCGACGACGATAACCTTCTCGATGGAGGGACAGACCTTGACGGCATCGTCTGCATTCGTCTTCTGTGGCACCGCCTTGGCACCGCGGAAGGTACCGTCGCACACGACGAGCAGCTTGGATGCGCTGTCCTGAATCCGGTCCCGCAATGCATCGGAACTGAACCCGCCGAAAACGATCGTATGGACCGCGCCGATACGGGTACATGCCAGCATGGAGATGGCCAGTTCGGGAATCATGGGGAGATACAGGCATACCCTGTCGCCCTTCTTGATACCGTGGGCCTTCAGGACATTTGCAAATTTGCAGACTTCTTCGTGAAGCGCTTTGTAGGTGTAGGCCTTCTCTTCGCCGGGCTCGTTTCCTTCCCACTGGATGGCCACCTTGTCGCCCCGGGTCTTCAGGTGCTTGTCGAGGCAGTTATACGATACGTTGACCTTGGCGCCGTCAAAGTATTTTACATAGATGGGACCTTTTCTCAGGTCGAAATTGTAATCCTCGACCTTATCCCATTTTTTAAACCATTCCACATACTCATCGGCGATTTCCGCCCAGAATCCCTCGGGATCCTCGATGGAACGCTTGTAAATCGCCTCGTACGCCTCCTTGCCGCTGATCCATGCCTTCTCTTTAATCCAGTCCGGCACGGGATAAACATCCTTTAATTGTACCTTCTCTTCTGCCATTTTCTCGCTACCTCCATTTCGCTTTATCACGTTATCTTTCGTGAGACTTCACTCGTCTCGTTCTCATTCGACACAGCGGCCGGGCACCTCGTCGGTTCAGGATCGGAGATCCTTCCTCAAACACGGCCCGGATGGCCGGCGGTACCGGTAACCATTCAGCCGATCGCTTTAGGTTGTATGCCGTGCCCCCGCTGACTGACACTATTACCTGCGGAAAAAAGACAGTTGCCGCGAGGAAAACCTCGCGCCAACGCACAGATATCCTGTTTTAAATTCGAGCGAGTATAAATTAGCAAGGTGCCCATGTCAAGGAAAAAGTTACGCCGATTGCCCTTATATTCCGCGGGAATGAGTCAAGGGGGAAAACCCTGGAAACAAGGAGGCAGACTGCCGTTTCCGGTCGTCCTTAACCTCCCGTGCCCCGGGCTTTTTCCTTCCACCCTCAGCCCTTCGCCTTAAACCCAGAGCCTGTTATAAAGATTTCCTTGACATGGTCCGCACTCATCAATTAAAGTTCGATACCTGTTTCCATAAAGCACCGTGGCTGTCACAGCGCCACGCCGAAGGAGTCGTTTCATGAAAAAAGTCATCACCTTTTTCCTCTGCGCCGCCATGGCACTGTCCATCGCCGGTACGGCCCGGGCAGCGGATGTCAAGACCATCGCCGTCCTCCCCTTCTCGGTCCACAGCGCCGAGGCCATCGACTACGTGAGGAACGGCGTCTGGGACATGCTCATGTCACGGCTCTCGTCGAGCGATCAGACCGCGGTGATCAGCAAGAACGCCGTTGTCGAGTCACTGGGGAAGACAGGCGGCAAAGAACTGTCGGCGGATGAGGTGTCCCGCATCGGGAAAGCCCTCAAGGCCGATTACGTCGTGTGGGGAAGCATCACCAAGATCGGCAGCAGCGTCAGCCTGGACGGCAGGCTCTTCGATGTGGCCGCCGGCACGTCGCCGGTGGGCGTCTTCGAACAGTGCCGGGGTCTCGATGAGATCATCCCCAAGATGGATGTCTTCGCGAAAAAGATCCAGTACCACCTCCTGGGAACCATTCCGACCACCGTCATCCCCACGGCGGAGCCGGCGCCCGTGACGGCCCAGCCCCGGCCGGAGGGCCGGCAGCCGGCGCCGGGATCATCAGCAGTGGAAGCCCTGAGGACGAGGCAGGGAACCCTCACGGCGGTCATCAACCCCGACTTCATCAACGCGGCCCGGCCACTCGACCGGAAGGATTTCTGGATGACCCAGCGTTATCCCATCGAATTCAAGGGGATGGACATCGGCGACGTGAACAATGACGGCAAGAACGAGATCGTCATCATCGACGGAACCAGCGTGATCATCTATCAGAGAGAGGGAACGACGCTGAAACAGCTTCATAAACGATCGGGCGGGTCAAGCGATAACAATATCGCCGTCGACGTTGCCGACATCAACAGCAACGGCGTGCCCGAAATTATCGTCACCGCCTTCGTGAACAACGCCCTCCAGTCGTTTGTCCTCGAATTCGACGGCAAGGAATACGCCACCATCGCCGAGGGGCTCGAATGGTTCCTCCGGGTCATCCCCACGGCGGAGGGGCCGCTCCTCATCGGTCAGGCCAGGGGGCTGGACAGCGCCTTCGAAAACCCCATTTACGAGATACGGTGGCGCGACGGGAAATACGTTGAGGGGCCGCGGATGCCCATTCCCCAAGGCCTTTCCGTGTACGGCCTCACCATTGATACCGTTGATCCGACGGGGAAAGACGTGATCATCGCCCTCGATGAGTATGACCACATCAGGATCTATGAAAAGACGGAAAAACCGCTGAGCAAGATCGAGATCTTCGGCGGAAGCGATGAACTTGTCTGGAAGAGCGACGAGGTCTTCGGCGGGAGCAGTAACGCCATCGATTTGAGGACGCCCGGCGCTTCTTCATCTTCAAACTGGGCCGATGAAAAAGGCAAGACGTATATCAACGTGAGGATCCTCACCTACGACATCAACGGGGACGGAAGAAAAGAGATCATCATCGTCAAAAACCTTTCCTCGTCGGGACGGCTCTTCAAAAACGTCAAATCATTTTCAAAGAGCGAGATCTACGACCTCGAGTTCGACGGCCTCGGGTTCGTCCAGAACTGGAAGACCCGCCCCATCCAGGGTTACGTTTCCGATTATCATTTCAAGGACGTGGACAACGATGGAAAGAACGAAATCGTCCTTGCCCTCGTGCTGGGAACGGGGATGACGAGGCCCCGGAGCGTCGTGGTGGCCTACGACCTGAAGGTTCAGCAATAACATATAAATGAGAGATCAAAATTCTCACCGCAGAGAATAGAGAGAGCAGGTGTTTTAATCCGCAGATTACGCAGATGAGAAGGATTTTTGAGCGACGTGGATCCGCAGATTACGCGATTTGCGGAAGTGAAATATTTTGTCATTCTCATGGAACCTCTCCCGGATGAAATCGGGAGATGGAATCGTGAACTGATTGTGAATGTCAGTCCTCGTCACTCATCTGTAATCTAATAATTACAAATTGTTATGGATTTACAATCAGGTTGAAAATGACTTAATCCATTTAATCTGCGTAATCTGCGGATCAGATATAAATGCTACATGTTCTCTGTCATTTAGAGGTGAAAAAAGTCTTGACATCGCCACGTTACGGTGCTACCACTAACAGCAATATGAGGGGGACGGTGTGTCCCGAATATATGGATGGAAGGGGGTGACGCGGGGAAACGCTACGAAGGCGGACGGCCGGCGTTCATTTGCCGGAGTTTCGCGACAGCAGTAAGAGTTCTGAACACCATCTCCCCGAATGGTACACGGGGGGAAAGGCACAAAGTTTAAGCTTTAACACTATTATGGAGGAGAACAATATGAGAAAATTATTTGTAGCACTGCTCGCGGTGGGCCTCGTCTTCGCCTTTACGGCGCCGGCCTTCGCGACGGACGCAAGCTTCAGCGGTTACTACCGCCTCAGAGGCTTCTGGTTTAACAATGAAGCGTGTGCGGACGACAGCATGCATGAGGACCTGTCACGTAACAGGGCCTATTACGACAACCGACTCCGTGTCCAGATGGTCTTAAACGTGGCGGAGGGGCTCTCCGTGACGGGACGGTTCCATGCAATGGACCGAGTCTGGGGCCAGTACGAAACACTCAACGTCAGCACGAGCACCCAGAACTGGCAGAAAGATAACATCTACTGGCACCGGGCCTACATGACCTTCAAGACCGCCATCGGTAAATTCGACGCGGGCTATCAGTCCGGCGGGACCTGGGGAACGATCTTCGGCGACACGGAAGCTGACGGCCGCGCAAGAATCAAATACACCGGCGTCTTCGGTCCGGTCATTGGTCTGGCCCTGACGGAAAAGTTCAAAGAAGTGGATGGACTTACCACCAATGGCAACCAAGATGAAGACATGGACTGGGATGCCTATGCCGTTGCCGGTATCTACAAGTGGGACGGCGGCCAGGCCGGTCTCCTCTTCTACTACCTGATCAACAAAACGGACGACTCATACGTCGACACCAGATGGGTGCCGGTTCCCTACTTTAAGGCGAACTTCGGCCCCCTCTACCTGGAAGGTGAGTATCTCTACTACGGCGGGACCGTCGATTATGATGATCCGGCAACCCAGGATAAAGACCGCAAGGGAAATGCCTGGTACCTCTACGGCAAGTTCAACCTGGGTCCCGCTTACGTGGGCGCTCAGTACGCCTTCAGAGAGGGTGACGATCCCACGACGAACGACTTAGAAGAGGGATATCCCGGCTCTGACTACAACCCGTGCGTCCTCCTGTGGAACGATAACACGAGCGGCCTCGGTTACACCAGCAACACAACCAGCACCGGTATCGCAAATGGTTCGCTCTTCCAGATCTTCGGTGGATTCAGCCCCATGGAAAGCCTGACGCTGGAAGCGTCGGTCACCTATGCGTGGGCGGATTATTGCGCCGCGGGCGTGGATGACGAGATCGGTACAGAAATCGACCTCCAGGCAACCTACAAGATCTTCGATAACCTGGAATACTGGATCGGCTTCGGTTACCTCGTGGCCGGCGACTGGTTCCAGGCTGGCAATACCGCCAACAAGATCGACGATGCGTGGCTGATCATGCACAAACTCCAGATGAACTTCTAAGGTTTTCGAACCTGAAAAGTTATCAGCAAACCCCGGGGAGTCCCTCCCCGGGGTTTTTTTATTCAGCGGCATTCGGCAGACCCCTTGACCGGGGGTGCCGTCACATGGTACAAAGTCTTTCTCACAACCGGTCGACGCTGAAGGCAACGCTGTAAATAAACCGTTGAACCGGTTATCATTCCGTAGCAATAGGATGTGATATGACCTTTTAAAAACGGTTCTTCTCGTCATTTCGAGGAGCGCCAGCGACGAGAAATCTTAAAGATCCTTCGTTCTGCCCGTGACAAGGAAGCCGCACGCTGAAAAATCCTTTCAATCTGCGTAATCTGCGGATTGAGATTGCTAAAATAATCCTTTCAATCTGCGTAATCTGCGGATTGAGATTGCTAAAATAATCCTTCCAATCTGCGTAATCTGCGGATTGAAATTGCTAAAATAATCCTTTGAATCTGCGTAATCTGCGGATTGATAAAAGCGAGTTTTCCTGATAACCTTGACCCGCCCGTCCAGGTGTGGTAGATTTCCTTTCAAATATCACGTAATGCTATATGGTTCTTTTTCATCATAAAAAGGACCGGGGGTGTTCATGAAATACAAAGTGAATTATAAGAAAACGGAAGAAGGATATGCAGTCTGGGTTCCCGGACTCCCGGGTTGTTGGTCACAAGGACGTACGGAAGAAGAAGCTTTGGAAAATATCAAAGACGCTATTCAGGCATATCTTGATACAATCGATGATTTAAGTAAAGAACAGGAGTTTCGTTACGTTGACGTAGGCAACCATGTCTAAGCTTCCGGGAATAAACCACCAGCGAGCCGTCAAAGCATTTGAAAAGGCAGGTTTTTGGATTGCACGACAGGGAAAACACATCACCATGACCGATGGAGAGCGAATCATCACCATACCAAGAGCAAATCCCATACATTCCTTTACGATGGCGGGTATTGTCAGAGATGCAGGTCTCGTCATTGAGGAATTTAAAAACTTTTATAAATGTGCAGCTCCGTTCAGGCAACATGACAGCCTGCCCGCAACGTCCCGTCGCCGCCGTCAGGCGTTGCGATTTATTCGTTGAACCTGTGATCATTCCGTAGTAATAGGGTGTGTGATATGACCTTTTAAAAACGGTTCTTCCCGTCATTTCGAGGAGCGCCAGCGACGAGAAATCTTAAAGATCCTTCGTTCTGCCCGGGACAAGGAAGCTGCTCGCCGAAAAATCCTTTCAATCTGCGTAATCTGCGGATTGAGATTGTTAAAATAATCCTTTCAATCTGCGTAATCTGCGGATTGAGATTGTTAAAATAATCCTTTGAAT
>JAFGWZ010000038.1 GCA_016936905.1 Deltaproteobacteria bacterium
ATTTGAGAGCGCTGTCGATAGCCCCGACGGTATCCAGGTATGCCGTCAACGCTTCATAGGAAAAGGCGTTGGCGTGGATAAACACATTATAGATCGAATAGGGATGCTGACCGAGAAGGGACCGCTTCGTCACTCTATCCTGATCCTTCATCATTTGAAGCCGGGGGAAAACAGTGGTTCGAAACTGGTTGAAGGTCATGCGGGGCGTAAATGAAGCGAATTCCCCCGTCTGGAGGAGAAGCTTTGCCTGAAGCATCATCCTGATCTCCCTGCCGATCATCGCCAGGATCACAAGGTGATGGACGCCGTGATTGAGAAGATTCTCATACGTCGCCAGCGCCTTTTCCACATTCCTGGTCACCATCGCATGGGTGAGCTCAAAGACGGAGTCTTCCCTCGTTTTTTCAACGATCCCAACCACATCGTCTTCATCAATCATGACCCTGTCGCCGGCATGGGTGATCACGGATTCCAGGGCTTTCATGGTTTCTCTCAAATCGAATCCGGTCCGTGATCCCAAGGCCTCCAGCGCCGCCGGGGTCAGTTTCTTCCCGCTCTGCTCAAGCACGGTTCCTGCGGATTGAAGAAACTGTCGTTTCAGGTCCTCTTCTTTCTTGATTCTGGCAAAGGGAAGACAGAAACCATATTCGGAAAACACCTTGAATAATCTCTTTCGCCTGTCCACATACTGGGCGGTCATAATGAGATAGTTCCCTTCGGGAAATCCTTTCGCGAGGACCTGTTCAAAGAACGCCGCGTCATCCTTGACGGGCTTGCCGCGCATTCCCATGCGGCTGGCTATTTCCAGCACCCTGGGAAGCCATTGCTTCCTCCCCGTATCCCCTTCTGCTCCCACCGTATCATGCCAGACATCATCGGGAATACGCCGCCATCCGTCATCGGCGAGTTCTTCGAGGGGCCACCCCGTCATGTGCAAAAAAACACCGAACGCCCTGACCGCCTTCGCCGGATCTTTATCAACGGCGGAGATGATATTGCTGACCACATCCGGGATGGTTTCCTGAGACGCAAACAGCGTCGAGCCGACGACTTCGACTACCTTCCTTCCCGGCAGCAGCGGCGGCGTCATGACCGACTGGCAGATGGCCTCCGCGTCGCTCCGTTCACCATCGAGCCGGAACAGATTGAAGTCTCTGCTCTCATCTGGGAGGAGGGTGTCGATAATCCGTTTTGCCGCTTGCCTGATCCTGTATTCGTCATCGCCGTACAAGAGATAACAGGAAACGCCGCGTCCGTTTTCGATATCATCCAGAACGGATTCCAATGAACTTCCATCCTCTTTTCCCATGTACTTCATATGATCCACCCTCGGCAGGCTGCTCCTAAACGCCCGTCTGCCCCGTTCACCTCAGCCTTTCCCCGCTTTTGCGAGGACAAGCTCTGCGACATACTTTAAGTACGACTCGCTCCTCAGGCTTTCGGGAGCCTTGCATACGGACATTTTTGAACAGCTTCATAACGGTCTTTTCAACTGCCTGTCGACAGGTTGCGAAACGACAGCGGTCGCGATGAAAGGGAAATGAAGAAATACGGAATTGTTCTCCACTATCAGAGGATGACATATTTCCGTATGTGCTTGACAATATCGACGGGGTCGTCAATGACGGCGAAAAGATCGAGATCCTCGGGAGATATCTTGCCGCTGCTGAGCATGGTGTCTTTCATCCAGGTAATGAGCCCTCCCCAGAAATCGCTTCCCATGAGAACGACAGGAAAGCTTCGAATCCTTCTGGTCTGAATCAACGTGAGCGCCTCAAAGAGCTCATCCATCGTTCCGAACCCGCCGGGGAGGATAACATACGCCATGGCATATTTTACAAACATGACCTTGCGAATAAAAAAATACTTATAGTCAATGCTTATATTGGCGTACGGATTCGGCGTCTGTTCAAAGGGAAGGCGGATATTCATTCCGACGGATTTTCCCCCGCCCTCGGCAGCTCCTTTGTTGGCGGCCTCCATGAGACCGGGCCCGCCGCCGGTGATCACGCTGAACCCGTTCTCCGCAAGGAGACCTGCCAGCGCTTCCGCTTCCCGGTAATACTTATCACCGGGCAATACCCTGGCTGAGCCGAAGATACTGACGGCATGGGAAACCTCGGAAAGCTCCTCGATGGCATCGACAAACTCTGCCATTATCCTGAAAACCCGCCATGACTCTTCTCTGTTGAGAGCGTCTACCAGATATTGCTTCTCTTCCATCGGAACGCTTCTTTCATATTACGTCACTGCGGCACACCGGGGGCCGACCGGACGTATCCACCGTTGATGGCGAAACCCGGCGGAATGGCGGAACGATCGTTAGAAACGACGTCTCCTCTTTGCCTTTGCCATCCGTCTTCGGGCTTCCAAGGCCTTCCGTTTCTTTTTCACTGACGGTTTCTCGTAGGCCCTCCGTAACTTTAATTCCTTAAACAAACCGTTTTTCGACAATTTGTTTTTCAGAATCTTCAGCGCTCGTTCAACATCATTATCAATTACTCGTACTTCCAAAAAAATCCCATCCTTTCCTTATTTTTCAATCATTTACGAAGGCGCTGCATATAGTACATCGTGCAGCGCTCTGTCAACACAAAAAAAGGGTACACCGAACCACACGATTCATGTGACGGCCTACCCTCTTGTACACGCTGTTATATCACTCTCCTCACTGACGGAGTATGTCCCGTAACGCGCTTAAAAATTCTTGGTTTTCGTCTTCCCGTCCCACGGTAACCCGCATGCACTGCTGCAACGGTCCGGGCGATGAAAAATTCTTGATAACAATCCCTCTTTCAAGAAGGTTCTCATATATCGCATTTTTCTGCAAAGCACAACTAAAAAGAATGAAATTGGCGTCGGAGCGATGGGGAGTAATGCCGTCAAGTCCTTGCAACGCCTCAAAGAGCTTCTTTCGTTCATCGATAATCTGAAGAGCCTGACGGTGAAAACCCGATTCATGATCCAGGACAAAAAGGCCGACCGCCTGGGAGAGGGCATTCACGTTGTATGGAAGCCTGACCTTATTCAATTCCCGGACGATAGCGGGATGAGCGATGAGAATTCCCAATCGCAGCGCGGCGAATCCCATTTTCGACAGGGTCCTCAGGACAACGAGGTTCTCCCATCGACGAAGATCCGACAGAAAGGATGTCTGTGAAAAGGGGCAATACGCTTCATCGACGACGACAATCCCCCGCGACCGGGACAGGAGGCGTTCTATCGTATCACGGCTGAAAAGATTGCCCGTAGGGTTGTTCGGATAGCTCAAAAAGACGAGATCGGGATCGAACCGCGACATGGCCGCTGTCATGGCATCCAGGTCCAGGTCAAAGTCATCATTAAGGGGAACTTCAATGATTTCCTGCCCCGCATTGACGGCGCTGATCTTATACATGGCGAAGGTCGGAACGGGAATGACAACCCCCCCGGCGGGATTGGAACGAAAGGCAAGCAAGAGCAAGTGAATGAGTTCATCGGAACCATTCCCGATAAGGAGCATCTCTTCATCGACGTGGAGATTCTCCGCGAGCCGCCGTTTCAACAGGCGCGATCCCGGATCGGGATATCGATTGAGGGATACCTTCTTGATATACTGTTCCATTTCCTTCCGCAGGTCTTCAGACAGGGTGTACGGATTTTCATTAGCGTCGAGCTTGATCCGGCAGGGGGCTTCCTCTATGAAGTACGCCTCCTGGCTCAGGATTGCATCTTTGATGAGTTTTTCAATCTTCATATAATCGCTTTCCTTCCATATTCCATCGGCTGTCACGGTATTTAGAGTTCAGCAGGTGGCTTTTCATTTTTTCTTCTGCCTCCGTTAAGCTTCCATCGATCAAACGGATCTCGAGACATTCTTCGAACGCTTCCTTCAGAATGCCGCAGATGCCTCTGTCGACAGCAGCCCTGTCCGCGTATTCATACAGCGATGTCACCCGCCGTTGAAGCGCTGCGGCGTCAGCCCCTGACGGTATAAGGGTCCGACAGGTCTGAAGGGGATCAAAACTCATGAGGAGAGACCCGTGCTGAAGAAACACACCCTTTGATCTTATTTGAGCGCTGCCGCATATTTTTCGTTTTTCCACGAGGAGCTCATGCTGGGACGGCGCTGAAAAACAGAATGCCTGGAAGTCGGCGCCGTCCGAGGGACGGCCTTCCTCCACCATGTCAGCACGGACGCCGAGCTTCTCCAATCCAGCAGCGATACACTGACTGATCACCTTGTAGGTTCCAACGAGTCCTCCCGGGAACAGGCGGTCATCCTCACGGGCGATGACGGCATAGGTCAGGTCGTCATCATGAAGAACGGCCTTTCCTCCTGTGGGACGTCGGATAATGGGAATGTCGTTACGGCGGCAGAACGGGATATTTACTTCAGTGGTGACGTTCTGGAAATAGCCCAGCGATACGGAAGGCTTTTTCCATCCATACAATCGAAGCGTGGGGAGGACATCGCTTCCCTGCTGTTGAAGTTCTCTCAGTATCGCTTCGTCGATCGCCATATTCTCCGCTGCGTCATATCGACAAAACGGGATATATCTCCATTCTTTCACAGCGAACTATCTGCCCCTCTCTTCCTCTTCTACAAAGTCGCCGTATTCATCGGCATCAAGAAGTTCATCAAGTTCGCTTGTATCGCTCATTGCGACAACGATCATCCAGCCCGTATTGTACGGATCGCTGTTGACAATCCCCACATCATCGGAAAGATCTTCATTGACGCTGATAACATCTCCGCTCACGGGAGAGATCAGCTCGGCAGTTGTCTTTTTCGCCTCGATGGTACCGAATGGTTCGTCCTGCTCCACATACCCGTCCATGCTCGGAAGATCGACAGAGAGAATCTCTCCGAGGATTTCCTGGGCATAGTCCGTTATCCCTATCGTCGCAATGACGCCATCGACCCGCACCCACACATGTTCCCTGCTGAACAGAAGATCTTCGATAAATCCTGTCATGCCTTATGTAACTCCCTGTGCACCTGTTGATAGTATCATCTGTTTGTTTTCTCGCGAATCTGTCGTCGGAATGACGGTTCCCCTCAGGTGGACGCCTTCCGTTCCAGATGTCTCAACCATCGCTGTAATTCCACCACGACAGCCCTGTGAGAGCCCTTTTTCTCACCGATCAGCATTGTTTCCACATACCCAAGCCGCTCATGAACCCCCGCATTGTCGGGATCGCGGGCTGTGACGCTTTTCAGAACGGCCCGGGCCATTTCAAAGTGACCCTGCTTTATATAGAGGTCGGCAAGCGTCACGGTGTGAAAATCCTGTGACAGTTCACCCAAATCACTCAAACCTTCCTGATCCGATTCATGTGGCTCATCTTCACGGTCCGCCATCATCTCTTCACGGGCATGGACGGCTGCCTTGAGGGCACCGGCGGAATGGTAAGCCCGACCCGCCTCCGACATGAGCTTCATCGTGCGACATGTCTCACCAAGCAGGGCATACAGGCCGGACCAACGGTAAATCATCTCATCGACAAACCGAAGGATATCCCTTGCCTCTTCCGCCTGTCCCATACCGACAAGACATATTGCCCTTATGAACGCGGCGTCCATATCACCGTCGTTTACCAGGATTCTCTTCTCTGCCAGCAGTTTCGCATGGCCGTACAATCCGCCCTTTATATATGCTTCCGCCGCTGAGAGGAATGTATCTCGATCATTTACATCGTCACTGCTCATACACGCCTTCTGAACACCGACGCCGGCGGTGCCGGCGGCGCCATTAGAATATCATTGACAGGCCGCACATTCTGATGATAACCAGAATTTCACAAATATCATCATACCGGGGTTGAAATCAAATGATTAATAGCAACAAGGGTCAGCGGATTCCGATTACCCTTCACTTCATAAAATATCTTTTCGTGACGTCGCTCCTCTTATCGAATATAATAGCAACGAAGATCATCCAGGTTGGCGGCCTCATTCTTCCCGCCGCCGTTGTCCTTTACCCCTTTACCTTTCTCTTTACGGACGTGGTTTCCGAAGTGGAGGGCAAAAAGGAGGCCCATCAACTCGTAATGATGGGTTTTTACATGTCCATTATCATGGTAATTATCCTCTTCACCGGTAGTATCCTGCCGGCGGCGCCATTCTGGAAATATCAGGAAGCATATGGAGCTATCCTGGGAGCGACGCCCCGGATCGTCATCGCGTCGATGACAGCCTACCTCATCTCACAAAACCATGATGTGTGGGCCTTTCACTGGTGGAAAGAAAGGACGTCGGGAAAGCATTTATGGCTCCGGAATAATCTTTCAACCGCGGCGTCTCAGTTGATCGATACCGTTCTTTTCATCGGCATAGCGTTTGGCGGGCTTTTCCCCTTCAAGACGATCGCGATCATGATGGTGAGTCAATATCTCGTAAAGGTAGGTATCGCTTTGTTTGATACGCCATTCTGTTATCTTTTAGTGAGAATGTATGGAAACAATAGAGAACAATTACAAAGAGCGTGATTACGAAGTACACATAAGATTTCCTGAATTTACCTGTCTCTGCCCGAAGACGGGACAACCCGACTTTGCAGAAATCACGATCCGGTACACACCGGACGCGCGTCTTGTCGAGCTGAAATCATTAAAGATGTACCTGAATGCCTACAGGAACGAAGGAATCTTCCATGAAGAGGCCGTCAACCGCATTCTGGAGGACTTCGTTGCAGCAGTAACTCCGAAACAGGTTGAGATCACCGGGACGTTTAACGTGCGAGGGGGAATATATACAACCGTCACGGCGTCATATCCCCCCTGATCGATGATCTCTACAGGAATGCGTTCTCCCCCCCGACGATGCGCGGCGTCACGAAGATGAGCAGTTCCCTTTTTTCCTTTGTTATCGTTTTATATTTGAACAGCCACCCGAGAATCGGTATCTTCGAAAGGAACGGCACGCCAGACAGGCCTTCGCTCACCGTCGTCTTGAAGATTCCACCGACGACGATGGTGCCGCCGTTGTCGATGACAACCTTGGAATTGACATTGCTCGCAACAAGCGGCGGATTTTCATTACTCACGTTCGTTTTGTTCCAGTCGGCATATTTATTGGATGCTTCTATTTTCAGTGAAATTCTCCCGTCCGGTGTGATGGTGGGCGTGACGATCAATTCAAGTTTCGCGTCTTTCATCTCCACGCTTCGGTTTCCATCCTTGTCCGTCGTTATGTAAGGGATTTCTTCGCCCTGCCCGATGTTCGCCTCCACGCCGTCGAGGGTGGTTACCTTCGGAGACGATATGATCTTGCCTTCTCCCGTGGTTTCGAGAGCCTGCAGGCTTGCATCGAGGATGAAATTACTTGCGCCCATAATGAGACCGATCGCCGGCGTCGCCACCACGGTGCTCGAGGGAAAATTGACCGCCGCGCCGCTGCCGGTCACGCCGATTCCTCCGATACTTGTCACGGTTTTCCCCGTCCCTGCACCGGAATTGCCGACCATCATGCCGAAGTCCCTGTTATTCCAGCTTCCCTGGAAGCCGCCGCCCCACACGACTCCCAGCTGACGGGCAAAGTTTGTGTTAACTTCGACGATTTTCGCCTCGATCGATATCTGCTCCAGTTTTCCCTGTTCGGAGTTGAGTTCCAGCTCTCGCGCCTTTCGAGCCTGCTCCGCCGCTACCTGCGCTGCTTCGGCGGCCTGGCGGGCCTGTTCATCCTGCTGCTTTTTCTCCAGCGTGAGGATGCTGATGATGCTCCCCATTTCCTTTTTCGCCAGTCCGTTGATATCGAGAATCGTGTCGAGCGCCTGGTCCCAGGGAACATCTTTCATGTAAAGCGTAACGGTGCCCTTCACGTCCGGCCCGGCAACGATATTGATCCCGCTCACCTCCGTAAGGAGCCTGAAAACGCTCTTGATATTGGCGTCCTGAAGGTCCAGGGTAACCCGTTTTCCCTTATATTGCGGTTTTTCCGCGGAAACGATGCCGTCATCGCCAGCCGAAATGGCTTCCTGTTTCTCAACCATTTGACTGCTCACCATTTCGTATGTTTTCATGGCCGATGCCTGTTTTTCACTGCCAGCGGCAGCCACGGTTGCTGCAGCTGTTTGAGGAATCACAGGCTGAGGAAGCGACGAAACGTCGAAATCAACGATATATCCTTTGAGGTCTTCTCTGATTCGATAGGGAACCATGCTTCCCAGTTCCACCTGCAGACAGGCCCATCGTTCACCATTGACTGTTCTCTGCTGGGGAAGCACAAAGCGAATATTTTCCAGGAGTCCCTCACCCTGTTTTTCCTGAAGATTCGCGGGGACAGTCATATCCTTCAACTTTACGACAATGCTCTTGTCAGAGTCTCGGTCCACATCAAATCCAGATGCCGCCGTAACAAAGAAGGTGACCCGTTCCTTGTCACCGATTTTCTCAAACGCCAGCCCCTCCAGAGACGGGCCGGCATCATGATGAGATTCCGCTGCCGACGGGGCTGCTGTTTCTGCGGATGGCGTCGGTTCGGTCGCCGCTTGATTCCCCGCAGCGCAGGCCCACAAAATCACGGAACCGATAATCACCGGGATGAATGCGACAAGTCTTTTCCTCTTCATAATTATTCCTCTGACTTTTCTTTTAGTTTCATTATTGTCTGCTTTGTTGTACGCTTCCCTGCAATGTCCGTCATCTCTTCAACGATGATGACCTGGTTATCCGCAATCTGGGATACCCGTCCCTCGTTCAGACCAATGGGCATCCCGGCGACAACGGGATAAAATTTCCCTTCCGTATCTTCCACCATTGCAATCTTTTCCCCATCGCCCATAACAGCAATCCCGACCAGTTTCAGGTCAGCTACAGCGTACTTTTCCAAGGGGGTCAGGGGAGTTGTCCGCGTTCTCTCCTTTACCGCCGCCTGTTCTTTCTTCGGCTTGATAAACGGCTTGAAGGGATCTATCTTCCCGGTGGGATCATAACTGAATCCCGGCTCGGATTCGGCACTCGCCGTGTCCTGCCCGTAACAGGATAAGGCAGGAACGATGATGAAACAGATGATCGCCAAAGCTCCCACATACCGCCGGAAAGCGCTGTTATTACTTTTTTGCTTTTTTCCCTTTTTCATCTTTCGTTTCCAGGAACATGTATGTTTTAATTTCACAGTTTGCCGTCAGGATTATTTTTTCGCCCTGCGCCTCCACGCCTGCACGCCTGTCAATCTTTATATCTTCAATATTGACGATACGGGGAAGCCTGGCCACCTTCTCAAAGAAACGGGCCAGGTCATGGTACCCGCCGGTGACGGTGATCTTTACGGGAATCTCGGCATAAAATTCCTTCGGCACGGCAGACATGGGCTCAAAGAGCACGAATTCAAGCCCCTGTTTAATGCCTGCCTGTGATACCGACGAAAGGAGGCCGGGAATTTCCTTTTGTTCCGGGAGGCGCGCCATCGCCATCTGGAGATTTTTCTGCAGATCCGCCAGTTCCTGCTTATGTTTCTCGATCTGCCGGGCGACCTGTTCTTTCAAGGCGATCTGCCGTTGGAGGCTATCCAGATCATCCCCCAGTTCCACCCTCCGATCGAGCATGGCCTGGAAATACATCGTATAATATAATCCCCCGATGAGAATAAAGATCACAACGAGAATAATGGCCTTATACTTCGGTGAAAGATTTTTTAAATCGTCAACGGTAATTGCCATGCCTTCATGCCCTCTTCAACCTGCATGACAAGACGAAACTTGTCAGTTTTACGTCAGAGATGATCACCTGTTTCGCAGAAACCAGATCGACGGACCGAATCGTCCCCGATGTTTCCAATATTTTCATGAATTCGGCGATAGCGGGGTTGTTCAGCGCAACCCCCTCCACCATCAGAATCGACCCCGTCTCCTGAAGGGAGGTAAGCCATATCCTGCCCTCAGGAACATCTGCCGCAAAGGTGTCCATGAGGTGAACGGGGTACATTCTGCTCTGTTCAAGGTCCGTTATGATTTTCAGTTTTTTCTGAACGACATCTTTATCTTTTTTAAATTTATCGATGTCTCCGGTTATCTTCGTCAGTTGCTGAAGACGAAGCTGTGCTTCTTCGACCTTATCTTCAAGCGAATTGACGCTGGTGACCATGTACATATGCACCGAAGCGATTATCACGAACAGGGCCGCAAATGCCACCGAAGCAATGATAATCTGCCGTTTTATATCCGCCTTTTTTTTCTCTTCCCAGTACGGAAGCAGATTGACACGTATCATTTGTCGTCCACCCTTCTCAATGCTAAACCGACACAGAGGGTTGCTATCGGGGCGATACTCGCCAAGTACTGCTCTGAAAAATGCTTTTTATCACAGATTATGTTTTTGAACGGATTAAACAGTTCCACTTCCGCGTTGAGCCTGTTCGCCAGTGCCTCGACAATTCCAGGCAGTCTCGCACATCCTCCACTGACCAAAACATGCTTGATGTAAGGATCCATGAATGTCGAACTGAAAAAATCGATGGATCGTTCAATTTCCGAGAAAATGGGTTCCGCATAGGTGATCAAATCGAGCTTTGATATACCCCCGCCGTTTCCACCCTTGCATTTGATTTCCTCCGCCTCTTCAAACGATATGTTCAGCTTTTGCTGGATCGCCTCGGTGACGGCGTTCCCACCCAGGAGAAAATTCCTCGTAAACACTGACTGCCCGCCTTTTACGATATTGATGTTCGTGATGCTGGCGCCGATATTCAACAGGGCAACGATATCTTCTCCCACGAAATCATAGTTTTGTTCGTATGCAGTTTCCAAGGCGAACGAATCAACATCCACGACAACCACCTTCCGCCCCGTCCGGTTGATCGCCGCGACCCAGTCTTCGATGACATCTTTTTTGGCCGCCACGATAATGACATCCATCTGGTTCGGGTTGAGCTCATTTTCTCCGATGATGTGAAAATCGAAATTAATCTCCCGCACATCGTCAAAGGGCATGTAGTTCTCCGCTTCGTCGGTCAACAGCTCCCGCAATTCCGCGTCGTTCATGTGGGCGAAATTCGCTTTTTTTATGATGACTGAATGGCCTGACAGGGCAGTAGCGATATTTTTCGCTCCGCACTTGGAATTCTTGAAGATAGTTTTGATGTGTTCGGTAAGGGCCGGGCTGTCTTTGGCGACACCATTGTCGATGACGCCCTGCTGAACCGGCAACTCGGCGTAAGTCTTAAGGACGGAACCCTGAGAGGAATCTTCAATTTCGACCAACTTTACAAGACTTGAACCGATATCAAGTCCGACAACGCCTTTACTGCCAAGCACCAGTTCCTTTATTGATATCATGGGTTCTCCTGCCTCACTATGATCTCGGGAAGCAATCGGTCATTCAATAAATCGATAAACGATATCTCCTTTTTTAACCATACCGAGGTCACTCCTGGCTATGGATTCAATGTACCGGGGCTCATTCTGCAACCGCACAATCTTTTTTCTCAGAGAATCATTTTCCTGTTGGATGATGCTGTTTTCTTTTTTCAGGGCCTGCATCCTGCCCTTCTGTGAAAAATAATCGGTCAGACCTTTTTCACCGAAAACTATAAGCATCCCCATGAACAGCAATACCCCGATCAGTATGTATCTCCCCATGCTCATTGAATCTTTATCACCGCGGTTTCCCTAATGGAATTCCTTTGCCTATCTCGTTTGACTATTCTTGTACATTAAAACTGTTTACTTGTAAAGATCTTAAATAACATGGGTTATTTCGGCTCTATCACATTTCCACAGACGGAAGAAGCGACTGAGGTTCTCCCAGAATAAAATCTCCTTTTTGTATCCATTCTTTCAGGATCTGAGCGATTTCCCGCGCCCTGTAATAGCTCGAAAGCGGCGCCGCGGGAATCTTCTTTCCCCGAAGGGTTATCGAACCGCTTCGCAGTTCACGATAGCTCACCTGACCGAGGCTCCGGTTGATTCCATTGGGTATATCCACCCCGTAATCATACACCTGGGCATAGAGATCATCATCACTGACGGAGGTATACCTGGCCATGTCTTCATTCAGGATCGGTATGGGGATCCCGATCCCCACATACAGGGACACGCCGTATCCCAGGATGCTCGCACCGGTAATCCACCGCTGATTCATCTCTTTAAGATTACCGATTGTCGCGATTGTCCCCGCTCCTTCCACAGGGACACCGTTGTCGCACCGGTCCGCCCGGGGATTATGCTGGGTGCCCCACCATGCAACGTAACCCTGAGTGCCACCCAGAAATATCTTTGTTCCGATACCGATGGTCCGGTAGTACGGATCATTGAAAAGGGGGCTCAATTGCCCGGAGGTTGAATACGTCGCGTTTGCCATCCTGGATCTCAGTACTCCCATATAGGTATAAATGATCCTGTCGGACATGTTGACGGCGCAGTTATAATTCTGATAGGCGTTCCTGGGATTGAAAAGGATAGCGTCCCTGAAATCGTGTATCACCATGTTTTTTTCATGTTTGCGGGAGGGATAACAATCCGTTCCATACCCTTCGAGCCTCAATCTGATGACATTTCCCGCCACCAGGTCTTCTATGACGTGGCCCCCGCCGTAGTTGAATTCACCGGGATGCACGCTGTTCAAGGGGTCTCCCTCTACAACTTCGGTGGCCCCGATGTAGCAGTCGACGGCGGCAATTCCGCCGTACGCGGGCACATCGTTCAGCCATACTCTTGACGCCTTGATGCGGGGAGATGTATGACCAAAATTGAGAAATGCCCCCGATGAACACATGGGCGCAAACGTTCCCGTTGTCACCACATCGACGGTTCGTGCCGCTTCCTTCAACCCATTTTTATCAACAATATCGATCATTTCTTCGGCAGTTACGACAACGGCCTTTCCTTTTCTGATCCTTTCATTAATTTCTTCATAGGTCTTTTTTGTCTTGGTTTTTTTCATGAATCGGCAGTCTCCCGAAGAACATAAGAAATATAAATAGATACCATATGAAAGCAATACACCAAAGCGGAGAATAACTCAACATGCATTTTTACACATTTTCCCGCCCGGTGCAGGCAGCGAGGGAAGGCGAAGGGCTTAAGGCGAAAGGCGATGACAGGCAAAAGATCAAGGGCAAAAGGCTAAGGGCGAAGGGGTTTGCATAACTGACTTGTCCGTCATTATCAACGTGATTGGGAGTCTATAAGTAATCGTAATGATTAGATTCCCGCTTCCGCGAATGACATTTAAGTTATTTACGGACATTATGCAAACCTTTCGAGCGGTCAACTCCGTTTTGCCTTGTGCCTTGTGCCTTCTGTGAACATCATTGTCCGGTATGGCCGAAGCCGCCGCTCCCGCGCTCCGTCTCATCCAGCCCGTCGCAGACATTCCATGACACGGTGCAGACGCTCGTAATGACCAATTGTGCTACCCGGTCACCTCGATTGACAATAAAGGGATCTTTTCCATGATTAATAAGAATAATGCCTATTTCTCCCCGGTAATCGGCGTCGACGGTCCCGGGAGAATTGAGAAGCGTCACTCCGTGGCGGAGCGCCAGGCCGCTTCTCGGCCGGATGCTGGCTTCATATCCTTCAGGCAGGGCAATGGAGATACCGGTGGGGATCACGTGACGTTCCCCGGGAAGGATGACCATCGCCTGCTCTACCGCCGCATAAAGATCCATCCCGGCGGAATGGGCCGTCATGC
>JAFGWZ010000039.1 GCA_016936905.1 Deltaproteobacteria bacterium
AAATGCCGATGCCCTGACGCTTGGCGACCGTATCCTGGAGGATGGAAACAGCTTCATCAGGCGTGAAATGATGAAACGAATTGAAGAATGTCCTGAATCCCGTCAGTTCATCCGGGACATTGGTGGCGTCGATTGATTCGGGATAGAAGTCGAGGTCGTTGCGGGACATCGCTCGTGCCTCCCGGAGAGATTCCACGTTTGGATGCTTGTCTGTCAGCCAGATTTTTATGGGGAATCGTTCCTGTTCGTGGAACAGTCGGTGGAGGCGGAGCCATGGTCCTCCGCTGCCCGAGCAGAGATCAATAACCCGCCGGGTTCCGCATTGTTCCATGGCCCGGCGGATCAGCGAGGTTGTGGCGCTGAAAACATTACTCACATTCTCGAAGTATTGGAGAAAAAGGGTTGCTCCGTCACGGAGAGGCTTCGGGCACCAGTCCTGATCGGATATCTCCAGCAAATGGAATCGTTTCATTTTTTATATGTTGTTATCATCGACTACTTAACTAGAGATCGACGCTTTCAACCTTTCTTGGGTCCTTTCAACGGGCGTCAGCACGTAAAGTTACATACCGTAGCCGGACAGACCATTTAGTCTATGTACAGACAGTATAAAATAATAAGAGTAAATTTGCACCTATCGAAATACAATTGATATAAACGTTTTCCCGATAATTCGGACAATGGCTCCACTATGCGAACATGGTGGTAATGTAATGTATAACTGAACTTACTGTTATTCTTCGTGGGCACGGGTCAGCCGGTAACGTCGTGGAAGCGAGTGAACCGGGGAACTTTGCTGCGCTTCGAGATGGAGGGTTCTTCTTGGGGGGATATGATTCCTGCCGCGAAAAATTATTTGAGTGTTGAGAAGAAAAAAAGTTGACATATTAGAATAATCATTCTAGTATTGATCCTCACAATGGGACGAAAAGCACGGTATGACAAAGAACAGTTTATAGGCGGAGCCCTGAAAATCCTGGCGGAACGGGGCCCCGCGGGGGTTACCATGAATGCGGTGGCCGAGGAAACAGGTGCGCCCATCGGTTCGGTGTATCACCGTTTTGTTTCGCGAGATGTCCTGATGGCAGAATTATGGTTCCAAGTTGTCGAATCGTTTCAGCGCGGGTTCCTGATCGCGCTCGAACAGGGTGACGGGCTGGAAGCGGCTCTCCATACGCCGAGGTGGGTAAGGGAGCATCCAAAAGAAGGACGGGTGTTGCTCCTGCACCGGCGGGACGATTTCTCAAGGGGCGAATGGCCCGATGATATAAAAGCCCATGCGGTCAGTCTTGCAGCGGAACTCAGAAAGGGTATCCGTTCATTTGTCAGGAAAAAATTCGGTCGTATGTCAAAACGAGCCATGGATCGGACGGTGTTTGTTCTTGTCGATGCCCCGCACGCCGCCGTGAGGCGGTACCTTGAATCAGATGAGGTGCCGCCGGATATTGTGGATGAATTGATCAGGGAAACCTATTATGCCGTTTATAAGGAGGATCTATGAAGATATACAATATTCATGAACGCCCTCTTCACGCGCAACCTGATGACGTGGGAAAGCTGATCGACAGTCTTTCGGGACCGGAAGACCAGCTCTGGCCGAGAAAGAAGTGGCCCGCCATGGAGTTTGATGCCGGGCTTTGTCCGGGAGCGCGGGGGGGACATGGCCCGATTCGATACCATGTCGCTGATTATATACCCGGTGAGAGGGTTGTCTTTCAATTTGACGATTCGGGGCTCATCGGAGGGTTCGATGGCCGCCACCTCTTTGAGGCAGTACCCCGACAGGGTCATGTTGTTCTCCGTCATATCGTCGATGCGGAATGTTCCTTCAAACTCTGGCTCAAATGGCACCTTCTGGTCGGACCGATGCACAACGCCTTGCTCGAAGATTCCCTTGATCAGGCCGAAAACGTTCTTGCCGATGGTTTGAGAAATTCTTCCCGGTGGAGTCTCCGGGTTCGGTTCCTCAGGTGGATGATTGCCCGGAAACGTAAAAAAGATTGATTTTCAAGTGCTCCGGGCATTTTTGGACAGTATCATGAAATGATTTTTTCAACGGATTTTTAAAGCTTGACTATATATTGTAGTTATATTAAAAAATACACAATATATTGTGGTTCATGGACAACATCGTTTTTCGGTGTTCTTGGTTTCCCCGATTTTACTGAGAGGTGTACCATGAGTTTTGTTCCTCAGACATACCGTGAATTGGTGAAAGATCCTGACGGCGGGAGCGCAGGCATCGCGGTCGAGATCCTTCGTCGGGAGCATGTTTTTACTATGCATGAGATGCAGGATGTCGGTCCTTTCCGCCAGGCCGTGTTAAGAGAGATGACGGCCGCTTTTTTGACAACATCCACTGACGAGGGTGAACTGAGGGGCTGTGTTGCATCTCTCATCGATGAAAACGGCGCCGAGTGGGTGTGGAGAAACCGTGAGACGGTGTTCGATATCATTGAATTTCATGGTTTTGACAAAAAAGATGGTGCTTATCAATAGCATTACGTCCGAATGTTTCCGGCCTCACGATGTTCTCTAAGTTCCGCTGTGGCAGTTTGTGACGGTGCTGTGGAAAACCCGTTCGTACCCCATAGATAAAGGCGGTCGGATCCCGCCGATTCTCCCCTGTTCCTCAACGGCGGTAACGGTTCCGTCTGCCGGCAGGTCCTCTTTTTAGCTCCCTCCTTTTTTCATTTGTCCCTACTCCACCACCGTTTTGGGATGAAAAGAGAGAATATCGCTACTATCATGAATACTCAACAGTTATTGATAGCTATTAGTAATTTGACATATTCGTATTTATAATATAATTCCAAACTGACTGATCATGAATTATTTATTGAATGTAATATGAAAAGACGGGACAATCGGGATAAAACCGGCCTGTCTTGCCGATAGTGAGGGAATCGACAATGAGTGTCATTTACATGGATAACGCGGCGACGTCATGGCCGAAACCGGCGGAAACGATGGCTGCCATAAATCATTACAATGATATGATCGGGGGTAGCCCCGGACGGTCGGGACACCGGCTGTCCGTTGACGCGGGCCGCTGTGTTATCGATGCAAGAGAGGCACTCGCGGAGCTCTTCGGTATCAGTAATCCATTGCGGATTGTCTTTACCGGAAATGCCACGGAAGCTCTCAACATTGCCATCTTCGGTTTTCTCGCCGCAGGGGACCACGTGATAACGTCGGGCATGGAACACAACTCGGTCATGCGCCCCCTTCGCGCACTGGAACAACAGGGTGTGGACGTGACGGTTATTCCATGTTCGCCCCGCGGGGAGATCGACCCCGGCGATGTTGAAAAGGCCATCGGCGCCGCTACCCGGGCAATTTATCTGACCCACGCTTCAAATGTGACGGGAACGATCATGCCCATTGCCGATGTGGGTGCCATTGCGAGAGAAAAAGGGATCATGTTCTGTGTCGACGCGGCTCAGAGCGCCGGCGCGGTTCCCCTGGACGTGGAGGACATGAAAATCGATTTTCTCGCTTTTACGGGACATAAGTCGCTCTTCGGTCCTCAGGGAACGGGAGGCTTTTACGTGGCCGACGGCTTTGCAAAAAACATAAGGCCGATCATGATGGGGGGGACGGGAAGCCGTTCCGAATCGGAGGAGCATCCCGATTTTCTTCCCGATAAATTCGAACCGGGGACCGTCAACGGCATCGGCATTGCCGGCCTCGGCGCGGGGGTGCGGTTTATTCTTGACAGAGGCGTCGACCACATCAGGAACCATGAAATGGGATTGACGGACATGCTGATTCTTGGGTTGGGTGAGATTCCCGGTGTGGTTGTCCACGGCGGAAGGGATGCCCGCAGACAGACGACCGCTGTCTCTTTCAGTATTGAGACGGTGAGCCCTGCCGCTATCGCACTTATCCTTGACGAGGAGTATCAGATCATGTCACGACCGGGCCTGCAGTGCGCACCGGCGGCTCATCGAACGATCGGTACATTTCCCGTCGGGACCGTGCGGCTGAGCCCAGGATACTTCACCAGCGAGGATGACATCGGACGCGCTCTTAGCGCCATCGCGGCAATCGCGGGGAGAATTGTCCGTTTATGAACGTTTCCAAATCATATATGATCCTGCTTTTTGATTCGACGAGCGCCACACTCCTAGCGGAGAAAGTCCTCAAGAAGGAGGGTATCCCCATCAAGATTATCCCCGTACCGCGCCACATCAGTTCCGACTGCGGTGTGTGCATCCGGGTTTCCCCCCAAGACAGGGAAAAAATCGAGGAGCTTCTTGCCGATGTGGTTGACAGAGCGGAAATATGTGTTCTATAGAGTCGTTTCAAGTACGACTGAGATCATCCTTCTTCAATGACCACGTCATCCTGAATGATCCTCACACCGTTGATAAGCATATCGCTTGCCGGAAGGCTCCTTTATTTGAGACCATCGAGTTGTCCCTCATTGTCCCACATGGGCAAACTCCACGGAACCGCGGACTACCGTCACCATTTCATCCTCTATAGAGGATGAAAAAAGGAGCGGTGAGCATCATAGATCGACCATTATGACACCGGGGGAGCGATAACTTTTGATTGACATAGGTACTTTAAGACGCGCCGTTCATCATCGTTCTTATGTCTCATACTGGTGCTATCCCTTCATACCATGTATAATGCATCCTTACAAAAGAGTGAGCCGATAGTGTAAGCACCGTTCATATATCAAGAATATCGGTTCGAACGCCAAATAATTCTTAATTGCACTGAGGTGATGGAAATGACAGGACAGATTCCCCCCCACGTATCCGTCAAGCTGGCATGGGAGATTGTTCGTAATCTTGCCCTGCTCACAGCGGGAAGCGTCATGTGTGCTCTCGGAGTGAACGGTATTCTCATGCCTCGCGAGTTCGTGAGCGGCGGCATCACCGGTGCGGCCCTGGTTGTATATTATCTTACAGAGATGATGCCGGTGGGCGTTCTCTACTTCCTCCTGAATATCCCCCTCTTTGTTCTGGGGTGGAAATTTGTTGGACGGCGATTTTTTATCTACAGCCTCATCGGAATGATCATATTTTCCGCGGCCATCGAGTGGATTCATCTTTCCATGCCGGTGCAGGATAATCTGCTCGGCGCTCTTCTGGCGGGAATTTTGATAGGAGTCGGGTCGGGGATTATTCTCCGATCGTCCGGTTCCGCCGGTGGGACGGATATCTTATCTGTCATTCTGATGAAAAAATATTCAATTCGCCTGGGGAGCACCATCCTGATTTTCAACGGCACCATCCTGCTCGTGGCGGCGATATTCTTTTCACTGGAAAGCGCACTGTACACACTTATCTATCTCTACGTGTCGTCAAATATCGTGAATGTCGTCGTAACGGGGCTGAGCCAGCGGAAAGCCGTTATGATCATCTCTCAGGCATGGCGCAGCATCTCGACTGCAATCATGGCGGAGATGAACCGCGGCGTGACGGTTATTCCTGCCCGGGGGGGATATACCGGCGCGCCCGGAGAGGTCCTTTACACAGTCATCACGTTCCGGGAATTATCGGTGCTCAAAAGGCTTATCACCAGGTTCGATCCCGATGCGTTTTTCGTGGTCACCGATACGCTTGAGGTGATGGGCCGAAGGATCGGGAACCAGCCGCACTGGTGACAATGGGTCGTGATGTATCAAGACATGACGGGGAGCAAATCCTATTCTTCAACCGAAGGCGTCAGCTCGATTGAGCGGTCTTCAAAGCGGAGGCTAAGGGCAAAAGGCTCAAGGCACGGGGCAAAAGTGCCTGGAGCAAGCTGTTGATTTATCAAAAAGATCCATAGACCCAGTGACAATGCATTGGACGGCGAGCGCAGCCACCGCTGCTCGCAGCGGGATAGGTGAGCGAATAGCAATACAATTTTCGTTTGGGCACCGGTCCGAATACTGTCGATCCCCGAGGCGGGCGGCGTTATTCCGGGAAGAA
>JAFGWZ010000007.1 GCA_016936905.1 Deltaproteobacteria bacterium
ATCTGCATGCAGAATTCCCAGACCAGATCGAAAAATTTGTCGATCGCGTCGGCCTCGTCGGGAAATTTTTCCTTCAGGGCGGCGATTATCTCGGTCCTGTCCGCCTTGAGTGTCACCTCGAACTCGCCCGGAACCATTGTCCGGTAGAGTGTGTCTTCCTCGGTAAATTCGATCTTGTCGAGTACGTCGAGCTGGCCCAGAAGCCCTCGCAATGGCCCCGGCTGTTCTGGGGTTCCCAGTCCACTCAGCTGGTGCAGGGCCACCTCGAACTCAAAACGGCCGCGGATAAAACTCGTGGCGCACCCGCCGGGTAAATTGTGACGTTCCAGCAACAGGACCTTTGCGCCGCGCTTTGCCAGACTGGCAGAAGCGGTCAGGCCGCCGTTGCCTGCACCGATAACAATGACATCATAATCCGGCATTTCTTCCTCCTTTTTTTATGATCTTGATGAGTGTCCTTATGGTCTCGATTGTTCCCTCTTGATAGTTATGAATCAGGTACTATTACCCCGTGTCATGTTAAAACGCAAGGCGATAAAAGCGCCGTATTCGGCATAAAGAGACACCGTATCCGGGAGCCATTGTTGTCTTGACAGGGAATACGATTTTTGCCATATTCAATGGCTATAAAAGCAAGTTCCGTAACTCATTTCTATTGTTCTGAAGAGTCATCGTTTCAGAGTCCTATCAAAAAGTAGTGTAGTATCATCGTGTATTTTAAAGGTCGTACCATATATTGAGTGAACTGAACAGCGAGAGCATTCCCCGTAACTTGTTGCGGGGAGCTTCAATCACCGGAAGTCTAACATCGATTGATTTTTAAAGGTCTCGAATACGTAGACGACTACCTTTTTACAGTGTCGTGCCTGTCGTTTTTATTGGATTCATTTTATAATTTTCATTACCGGGGAGGTATCCATGGAAAACACAAGATCAGCATCGGAATCGAGAGATTTTGCAGTCAGCCGGGGGTACGCCAATTACGTCTTTATGCTTCTCTTTCTTCTCTATCTTTTTAATTACGTCGACCGGATGGTTGTATCGGCACTCCTGCCCTACCTCAAGATCGAGTGGGGCCTTACCGACACCCAGTGCGGGTGGTTTGCCTCGATCGTCACGCTCATGATGACCGTCTTTGTTTTTCCCGTCTCGCTTCTCGTCGATCGCTGGAGCCGTAAGAAGGCGATTGCCGTCATGGGAGTTCTCTGGGGATTTGCGTCGGCTGCCTGCGCCTTTTCACGGAGTTTCTTCCAGTTGATCTTTATGCGTTCTTTCGTGGGCATTGGTGAGGCGGCCTTTACTTCAGGCGGACACGCCATGATCGCGGCCTATTACCCCGAGGAGAAGCGGGCCACGATGAACGGGCTCTTCACTGCGGCGATTCCCATGGGAACGGCTATAGGGGTCATCCTGGGAGGTCTCATTGCGGAAAAACTCGGGTGGCGCTACGCCTTCGGACTCATGGCGATTCCGGGTCTGATCGTGGCGATCATTTTTTTCTGGGTGAAAGATTACAAGACTGTGGAGATCGTCAAGAAGGCCTATGAGGGAGCAAAGCTCCTCGAAGTGAAGATGAAGTTCGGCGATATCGTGAAGGAGTTTCTCCACACACCCTCGGTCCTTTTTACCTACCTCGGCTATGTGGGCAATACCTTCGTGACAACGGGACTTATGACATGGCTCCCGACATACTACCACCGGACCGATGGCCTTCCCATGGACAAGGCGGGGATGAAAACCGCTGTCGTTTTTCTCCTGGCAATCGTCGGAGCGCCGGTGGGGGGACTGGTTATCGATATCATCAGAAAACGGTGGCTCAATGCCCGAATGAGCGTACCGGCAGTGACGTCGCTTATCACGGGCCTTTTTCTCTTCATCGGCTTTTCCTTCTTTGAGGGGACCACGCAATACATATTTCTCATTCTCTTCGGCTTTACGGCGCCCATGTTTGCGGCGGGCGGCTCGGCGGTGACGCAGGACGTGGTGCACCCGGGGCTTCGGGCCATGTCCTATGCGCTGGCTCAGTTCTTTATGATGGCCCTCGGCTATACACTTTCCCCGATCTTCATCGGTGCCATCTCCGACCGCTATGATCTTCTCACGGCCTTCAAGTTTCTGCCGCTCTTCTGCCTCTTCGGCGCGATCGTCTTTTTCATCGGATCGTTCTTCTACGTCAGGGACCTGAACAAAGTGGAAAAGATCAGATTGAAGGAAGAGGGGGAATAGTATACAATCGTGACATCGTGAAACCGTTAATAAAAATACAGAAAACTTGTTACGATAATATGGCAGGTATTTGAGTTATGAACCTTCTCTTTTCAAAAATAAAAGAGCCGGAGCAGGATGCCCTGGCAGCCCTGAAAGACCTCCTGGCAAAGATGGACCATCCTTTTCACGAGGGTGATTCTGTCGGGATTAAACTCCACTGGGGGGAGAGGGGAAATCACAGCTACCTGCCGCCCGAATATACGCGGGAGATTGTACGATGGCTTCATGAGAAAGGCGCAAAACCCTTTGTCTTCGATACGACGGTCCTTTACTCCGGGGGGCGTCGGGATGGAAAGGATTCCCTCGAAACAGCGGCGGAACATGGATACACAAAAGAGTTTCTTGGTTGTGATGTAATGATTGCCGACGGCCTCGAAGGAAACGACGTCGTTGATATCCCCTGTGACCTGAAACACTTCCCTACCGTGCAGGTGGCATCGGTCATAGACAAAGCACAGGGTTTTCTAATTTTCTCACACTTCAAGGGGCATATGGCGGCCGGTTTCGGCGGGGCAATCAAGAATATTTCCATGGGATTTGCCTCACGCGCGCAAAAACAGCGCATGCATGCCGATGCCTTCCCGTCGCTTATCGAGAAACGATGTACCCGCTGCGGCGTTTGTGTCGATGTGTGCCCTACCGGTGCCGCGCAGATGACCGATGATGAATTTCCCACCTACGATCTGGATATGTGTATCGGCTGTGCACAGTGTATCGCTCTTTGCCCTGTTATGGCCCTGAAGATCCAATTTTCAGGTGATTTCAAGGTGTTTCAGGAAAAAGTTGTCGAGACTGCGGCAGCCCTCTGGAAGCGAATAAGTGAAAGAACCATTTTTATAAATGCCCTTCTCAATATAACTCCCAACTGTGACTGTCTGCCCGGAAAAGAGGAAGTCATGCTGCCCGACATAGGGTTTATCGGCGGATATCATCCGGTGGCAATCGATCGCGAGTCGTTGCGAGAAATAGGGGAAAATCTCATCACCAACACCCATTCCCATGTTCCCTGGCAGCGACAGTTCGAGTTTGCGAAAGAAGTAGGATTTTAAAGATTTTGGGAAAGAAAAGTAGGCACATCACGCCATACGTTGCAGAAAAAGGTCAAAGTTCGACTTCGCCTGCAAATCAATAGAATCGTTTAGTGTGAAAATTATCGATTACCATTTGAATTGTGGCATCCGACATTGCTGATGAGCCAAGTCAAGATTTGCTTCCACGCATCTTTTAGTGAAATGACGAGAAAAAAATGAAACTCCGGCGACACGTAAAGGATGACGCCGGAGTTCTGAATTAATTCAACGATTCAGCGAGCAAAAAAGCGCTTATTTTGAGGGTAATTTTTGCTACCGTGTTACGTTTAATTAAATTAATGGCACTACATTATACCGGAACAAGTTTAATCGGATTGTGTAAATGTTTCTTCTCAACACCTGTCACCAGCCGCAAGAATGTCTGTGCCGCTGTCCATTTTTCATTTGTGGGAAAACATTATGCATTGGGATTTTCTGCCGTCTATCTTGATAGTCAGCGGCTTGGGCAGCCTGACATGCCTGAGGTGTGTGGTCTCATTTACTACGGGCAGGGACTCAAGCCATGGCCAGTCGAGGAAATCCTGTGTGCCTTCGGTGACGGACACATAGAAAATCCCCAGCGAGGTGATGTTCTGAAAGAAGTGGGAACCATGGGAGGGGTCTGCCTTGATGAGTGAACCACGGATCTCCACGATCGCACCAACGCCGGAGATATGCCTCCACTGGACCGGGATGCCCAGCCACCGGTCAAAGGAACCCCACCTCCCCGGTCCTATGAGGAGGTAGGAACGTTTCTCGGCCAGGAGTGCTCCATTGAGCCTGCCCACCTCCGCGGCGATCTCATAGGTGGCCTCAAGCCTGAAATCGTCTTGTTTCACGAAGATGATGTCCGCAATGTCCTGACGCCGGCCGTTGCCCAAGGCAAGGTTTGAGAAACAGAAGGCACGTTCACGATCCTGCTCAGAGATTTCAACCTCGAAACGGTTTTCTTCCGTCACCATGGGTCGTATCTGGAGAAGGTAGAAATCGCAAGAGCCGGGATTGTCCTTCCTCAGGTTGACCGCGAACTCTATCTCGACGGGGCAGCCCATGTTTCTCCTGGAGAGCTCCAGGATATCCGAAAGCATTTTGGGCAGGGGTATGCTCCTGTACTTGAGAATCTGGGAGAATGTGATGATCTTACCTCCCGGACCTTCGCCGGTGTCAATGATCCGATGCTCTTCTGGGTCATAGGTGCTCGCAGAGGCGATGATCGGGAATTCGGTGCGCGCATCGTAAATGTTCCTTTTCTCCAAGTTGGAATCCACATCGAGACGTGAGGTGTCATAACTGTTCATAATCTTGAGCGAATAGAAGAATCGCTGGGAGTTGGCGAGCATGTCGTCCACCGTGGAGAACTGCGGCAGGATCTCGGGATACCTGGGGCAGAAGCGGAGACATTTACCACCTTCAACAACGGTCTTGCCGAATCCGATGGCCATCCGCACAATCCCATCCTCGTGCTTCATGTGCGAGACCGGATAGTAGTTGTGGGACTGGGCCACGCCGGAGATGGCGGGATAGTAATAGTCTCCGTGCGTATCGCCCACGAGTTGCTGTATGACCACGGCCATGGACTCGTCCTTTGCTTGGCTGGCAGTACTCTTGGCAAAAGCCTTGGGGCTTTCATAGTAGGTGGACGCATAAACGAGCTTGACGGCATTGATGAGGGACTCTAGGCGTCGGGAAAAATCCGGGTGGTTGTTGGAAATCATATAGGTCTCGTAAAGGCCTTCATAGGGTTGAAACTGGGCGTCTTCCAGCAGGCTCGATGAGCGCACCGAAAGGGGATAGGCTACCTGTTCAAGGTATATCTGCAGATCTTTGACCACCTCGCTCGGCATCTCGGCCTTCAGGAAGGCCTGAGCAACCTCTTCATCGGTATATCCGTCTGCGGCAAAGCTTTTGAGGTTATTGTTCTTAACAAATTCCTCGAACACATCGGTAGCCAGTACGATAGTCTGAGGGATCCGGATGGGGGATTTCTGATATTTCTCGAACAGGCTGATTTCCTCATGCAGGACAGACGACATGAAGGCCAGGCCCCTGGCCTTTCCACCCAGAGATCCCTCGCCGATCTTTGCGAAGTCCAGGAGGTCGATGTCGAACTCTTTCCTGTTGAACTTTGCCACCACGCCTTTCTGCCGCCACTTGCGCACCATGTGGATGAGTGAGATGATGTACTCCCGCATCTCCCGGGTGGAGGAAAAGGAACTGCAGGACAGGTCCCTGATGGTGGACGCCAGTGGGATCTCAGATCGCATCATGATCCAGGTGGCCATGTCCTTTTTTTCTATATGATGGCACAGCGACTCGTCAGGGATAATGGCGAGCTTTTCCCCGAGCATGCGCAGCTTGTTGGCCCTGCCCACCTCTGTGCCGTCGGGCATGCGGAATACGAACTCACCGAAACCAAGGTTGGTGAGGAAGAAGTCGTGGATCTCCTTGAGGAGTTCGGGGGAGTTCTTGTCCAGGAATTCCGCAGGGATTTGACAGGCCCGTGCCCTGTTCTCCGACTCCGAGCTGAACAGGAGCATGGGCAGGTGGGGAAACTCCTGTCTGGCCCGGGAAAGCAGTTCGATCCCTGCATTGCCGAATAGCCTGCCTTGCTTGGGGATACGTGTATCTGATATGATTCCCAGCAGGTAGGGCTTGTACTTCTCATAAAGCGCGGTGGCCTCTTCGAAGGTCTGGGCGGAAATAATCTTGGGTCGAGTCCGCATAATGAGCAACCGTTCCTCCTCGTTCACCCCGAGCTCGAGCACGGCTTGGATCTGTTTTACCACCTCCTTGTAGAAGATGGGCAGCAGTGTCGAGTAGTAGAGCGGTGAGTCCTCCACGAAGATGAGGACACACACCTGGGCGTGGGTGGTATCGTAGTCCACGTTCAGGGCATCTTCCGTGCCCTTGATGATGGCCAGCAGGAGGTCGGCATTGCCCGACCAGATGAATACCTTGTCGATCCCTTCGTAATGGATTGCTTCGGTGGATGTCTGGAGGTCCCTGAGGCTGTGAGCCAGTAGATACACCGGCAACGCCGGGTTCTTCTCCTTGATCTTTCTACTCAGGATAAAGGCGTCCATGTCCTCGATATTCGGCATGGTAAAGACCAGGTCGAACTGCTTTTCATCCAGGAGCGTTAGTGCTTGCAGGGCTGACGTGGTTCGGGTCAACCGAGGGGGGTGGGAAAGGTTCAGGCCGCTGTACTCGTGGATGATCCGTGAGGCCAGCGTGACGTCCTCTTCGATGATGAAGGCATCATACCGGCTCGAGACGAGCAGAATTTCCCGGACCTTGTTGGACATGAGCTCCAGGAAAATCTTGAAGTCGAGATGGTACTTGCTTGACAACTCACGCTCTTTCAATGTCATAGACACCCCCGTCTCTTCATGATGCATTTTGGTATCAATAATACACGCGTATGGCCATCATCCAGGAAGCAGGAATTGCTGACAATTGGATCTATGAGAAGATTGCTGGGCAACTTACCTTTGAATACAACGATGTCCTTTTTGAGCACCATGCTTTCTGTAGTCATTTTAATGCCCTCCATTAATGCAGAATGATTCCTCGAAAACACAGACCCCCGCTATCTTTCGAGTAACGGGGTTTCCGCAATCAGTACATAATACCCTCATTCATGAGTGAAGGGTTTGGGAGTTTTACTTAGATCACGATTTATATGTGCCCCATATAATCACGATCTTTATTAGAAATCTACTATGAAAAGATGAATTAGTACATGAATGCTTTCAGGAAGATACTGCCGTCACTCTCTTATAGTAACATCTGATGATTACTTTTTTATGCCTATACAAGTTATGGAAGTCATGTTGTTCTAAAGATGATATACGCTATTGATTCTCATCGCTCATCCATATGGATTTCTTTCGTTCTATCATTACATTCACTTCCGATTGCAGTGCTTCGTCGGTTTCGAAGTCCGAGCAATCGATTCCGATGACATCAATCACGGTACCGCCACTTTGCCGCACAAGACCCTTCCACTCTTCGATTGCCTTCTCGGCAAGTCCTCCACCGTACGCATAGAACAGGACCACCTTCTTCGAGGTAAGATCGTTACTCTTTATAAATGAGTAAATAAAGGCCGTGGGATGCATGAACCATATGGGCGAACCGAGAAAAACAAGCTCGTACTCCGACAAATCAATCTTCTGTGGTGTTATCTCCATATCTTCATTTCGATTGGGGACTGAAAGAACGGAGTCTTGCGATCCTTCCGGGACATCAAGCCGGATAAAGTCAGAGTTCATCTCTTCGGATATGAGATGACCCATGAGTGCCGTATTTCCAGTGCGGGAATGCACGACAACAACACTGCTTGCCTCAGGTTTGGTGATTGACATATCCGCCGGGGTGAGTTTTTGCGGCGGCCCAACGCAGCCGAACAATAGTAAGCCAATCAATAAAACCAACCACACCCTGCTTGTAGAAGTCGTCATGTTTGCTTTCATGAGATTCTCTTTATCGTGTTTTACCGCAATAGGTTGGAAAGAATAATAAGGTTTATTAAGTCAAGTTGATAGTGTTTGCATTTTTCTGAGTAATAGAAATATACCTCATATCTTCCATAATTGAAATACCAAATTCCTATCTCATCGACCAGCTAACTTCCTGAATCAATAATTCAAATTTTCTTGATTAGAGAACCGGTGAGACGGTATACATGAACTGAACAGCGAGCGCATTCCCCGTTGCTTGCAGCGGGGTTAGCGAGCGACTAAAAAATAAGATTTTCCTTAATCCCGACGAGTCGGGATTGCGGGGAGCTTCAATTGACAAAAAAATTAAGGGGGGGAGAACACAATGGAGCAGGATCGAAATCCGCAGACAGTCTGGAAAGCACTGGATGAAGCCGCAAAGGAAACGCCTGATGGGCGAATGTACATTTTCCAAAATGAAGTGGTGAGTTTTAAGGATGTTGACGACATCTCAGACCGCATTGCCTCAGGACTCCTGAAAATGGGGTTCAGAAAGGGCGATCGTATCGGCATCATCGCCTACAATCAGCCGGAGTGGTTATATACATATTATGCCGCCGCCAAGATCGGTGCCGTTCTCGTGGCCCTTAATGTCCGATACAGAGATACGGAACTCAACTATATGCTGAACCAGAGCGAAACCCGCGCCGTGGTCAGCCTCGCCGCTTCTGCGGATTTCGATTATGTAAGCTTTTTCGAGTCGTTTCGCCCCGAGATACCGACAGTAAACGACTTTATTTTCATCGGCGATAATGTACCGTCCGATAGCATTGATTTCAAATCCCTCATGGAAACTCCCGTTGATTATGAAGCATTGGACAGGGCCAAACGGGACGTTGCTCCCGACGATCTTTTGATCATTATCTACACCTCAGGCACAACGGGCCTGCCAAAAGGAGCGGCAATTTCTCATAAAAGCCAGCTTGCCTCCGCCATAGCCGAGGCTGAACATGCCAAAATCACAAGCGATGACTGCATGCTTATTATCGTACCGCTGAATCATGTAGGCGGCATTACCTGTGCCGTACTTTCGAGCCTGATCGGCAGGGCAACCGGCATCCTCATCCCCCAACCCGATATAGCCGAGATCATACAACAGGCGGCCACCTATAAACCGAACATATACGGCGGCGTCCCTACACTCTATTCCATTCTTTTCATGTATGACGATTTTTTATCGCTTGATATGAGCAACGTTCGTATTGCAATTTCCGGGGGTTCCAATGCAGAACCGTCACTTCTCACACAAATCAAGGAGGTTTTTCCCAATGCAATGATAATGAATCTCTACGGTCTCAGCGAAACCTCCGGCGCAGTAGTGCTCAGTCCCTGGGAGAGCGATTTTGAAACAACAGTACGATCCATAGGAAAACCTATCGGAAACTTCGAGATAAAGATCGTTGGCACTGAAGGAAACGAAGTTCCAAAAGAAGAAACAGGAGAACTCTGTTTCAGGGGAGATGCCGTCTGCAGGGGCTATTTCCAAATGCCTGAAGAAACGGCCGAGACTTTCGACTCTGAGGGATGGCTTCACACCGGCGATATGGGATACATTGATAGAGAGGGATATGTCATTCTGAGAGGACGGAAAAAGGAAATGTACGTTCAGGGTGGCTACAACGTCTATCCTGTCGAGGTTGAGAATCTCCTTGCCAAACATCCCTCGGTTCTTATGGTAGCCGGCATAGGAATTCCCGATCCGATTCTCGGCGAAGTGGGCCGTTATTATATCGTTCCTCAGCCCGGTACTGATCCCACGGAAGATGAGCTCAAGGATTACTGCAGGAAGCACCTTGCCGACTATAAGATTCCGAAACATATTGTATTCAGGGAGTCGCTCCCTCTAACCCCAGTGGGAAAAATAATGAAGCTGAAATTAAAAGAAATTTATGAAAGAATAGGGGAGTAAGTATTTAAAACACCATGAAAATGACCTAAGGAGATAAATAAACGGGTACACCCAACCGGTTCTGAATTACAGGGTATTTTATTGGGAATTTAAAATACGCCTTACTTAATTATTGAAAGAAATCTAGTATAATTATTATAGACAGTTTTCTCTCGACTTCGGAGGAAGATATGGTTACTTCTTTAAATCCCGAGCACCACATTATAAGGCTTGAAACAAAGACATCATACTGATTGCCATTTCCGCTATGATCAATTAACATATTGCCGAGCTTTGATTAAACCTCTCGCCTGGAGGATTCTTCAAAATGTCAATCCTTGAACGTACCGAAAGGGATGCAATTCTGCTGCACATTATCTTTACTGCGGTGTCACTGCTTACCCTCTTAATACCGTTCGGCATACCTGTGGGGCAGCGTCTATACGGCCTTGTGATATTGTACAATATTATGATTCCCGTTGTTGCCTGGCGGCGGCGACATCATGAGTGGCTCATGCTCTGGCTCTTCCTGGTTCCTTTGAGCCTATTGCAGATTTTTCCTGACTGGTTCCTCGCCTCCGAGCTTGGCGTAATTATCTTTCCCGATACCGGCTCATCAAGAATCGGTGACATACCCCTCTACATGGGAGGATTATGGACAATACCATTATTTGTTATCGTTCTTACGGGCAGACGGATTGAAGCCCGTTTTACAAGAAATTGTGCCCTTTGTACGGTTTGCATTGCTTCAGCAGTACTTTTCGTTGGTTCTGAAGCCATACTCTGGCAGATTCCGATCTGGTACGCCACGGGTGTTACGATAATTTTCCACGTCGCTATCTACCTCATCATACCGGAGATACTCCTTGGCCTGAGTACCTTTTTGGCATTCGAGGTTTCTCATTCGCGTGCACTCTGGTACAGACTGGGGGCGGCTTTTACTGTGATGATTATCTATCTTGGAAATCTCTGCTTCTTTTACTTTATTGTTGAACATCTAATATTGAGATGATTTTTTCCTTGCCGGGAAAAGAGTACACACGGCAAAAGCATCACTCCATTGAGACAGTAACTCTTTGATAAATAGGGTGTTGTTTGAGGTCAAATCTACGATCGGCTCTTGTTGTTGATTACCAATCGTAATCTACAATAAACAGGCCCATTCAAGTTTTATTTGTTTCAGGAGGAAGAATCCGTTCATCTACTGAAGTGTGCGTCGCAGTCCGTCGCCCGTATCTCTCTCGCCATTTAAAATATAATCCTGAAAATCATTGGCAGTTTCCATTTAACAATTATTTACTCTGTAAACTTTCTGCTGTTTCCTTTCGTCTTATTAAATAACAACGTCGAACAAAATGATTAAAGTGAAACGCGCTGGTTTGTGAGATTAAAGTGAAAGATGAATTATATTAAGAGATAGACATGAAACTTAATGGCTCATGGCATTGTTTATTAATCGGACTCCTGGCGCTTATGATCGCCATGCCGGCTCAGGTTTTTGCACAGGATCCGGCACCGGTTTTCAGGCAGGAGGAACTCGACCAGATACTGGCGCCCATCGCCCTGTATCCCGACCCTCTTCTGGCGCAGATTCTCATGGCGGCGACATATCCCCTTGAGATCGTGCTGGCGGACCGATGGGTCAAAGAGAATAGCTATCTTGAGGAAGACGCGCTCAATGACGCTCTCGACCTGCAGAACTGGGACCCCAGCGTGAAGGCCCTGGTAACTTTTCCGAACATTCTATCCATGATGAGCGAAGAGATTGACTGGACTCAAAATGTTGGCGAAGCCTTCCTCGCGCAAGAGACTACCGTCATGGACACAATCCAGCAGCTTCGGGACAAAGCTTACGCGGCGGGGAACCTTACCTCCAACCAGAAGTTGTTGGTGTCGAGGGAGGCCGATATCATCACCATCGAACCGTACAACCCGCAGGTGATCTACGTACCCGTCTACGACCCATGGGAGGTTTACGGATCGTGGTGGTGGCCGCACTATCCCCCCTATGTCGTTTATCGATACCCGTACGACGTCGTAATCGCCCCCGGGGTTATCTGGTTCGGGCCAGGTTTTTCTGTGGGAGCATTCTGGAACCATGGTTGGGGGTATTGGGACTGGGGGCATCGCCGATGCTATGTGAACGTGAATCGTACCGTCAACATCAACCGTACTATTATCATCAATCCGAGGGAAATCAGAACAACGCCCTGGCAACACGACGGCAAACATCGAAGGGGTGTGGCTTATCGAGTTCCAGCAACGCGTGAGAGATTCGTGACCATCAACCAACAGGCAGTGGATTATCGCCGTAACTCCACGGATTATGAACAATCGAGACCAACTGGACCGAATTCAGGTGTCGCGAGACCTGCGCCAGATACCAGGCCCAGTAGGAATATTACGCGACCAGCCCCCAAAACCAGAGTAGACGCTACTTTAGTCGAGCGACAATCCCCGAAAAACAGACCAGCACCAGTCGTTTCGCGTCCTGCGCCGAAAACAGGGCCCAGTAAGAAAATTGTACGATTAACTCCCAAAAACAGACCCGACGTTACTACAGTCGAGCGACCATCGCTGAAAAGCAGACCAGCACCAGTCGTTTCGCGACCTGCACCGAAAGCGAAGCCCGGTAAGATTATTGCACGATCAGCTCCCAAAACCAGACCCGTCTCTACTGTAGTCGAGCGACCATCGGTGAAAACCAGACCAGACTCTACTGTAGTCGAGCGACCATCGGCGAAAACCAGACCAGACTCAACTACAGTGGAGCGGCCTACGCCTGACACTAGACCCGGCAGGGAAATTGCACGATTAACTCCTCAAACCAGCCCCGACTCCGCCAAACGGTCTGAGCGTGGCCGGGGGAAGCCCAACCCTGCTCGAAAATAAAGGAGATTCCGGCTGTCTCTGATGTCTACCGATTGTTTTTTGTTCCTGAATTACTCGCCGCTTTTCATCTCCCCCACAAAAATAAATGGTTTATTATTTCATTTTCTGCTACAAGCTACCGCTTCTTCAAAAAACTAACGCCCGGTTTGATAAAAACCGGGCTTCGTACTCTTTAAAGGGAGATTAAATGACAGATCTGCAGAAACACAATATAAGAAACGTGGCAATCATTGCCCACGTCGATCACGGAAAGACAACACTTGTTGACGGAATGCTCAAACAGAGCGGTACGTTCAGGAAAAACCAGCAGGTAGCGGAACGCATTATGGACTCGATGGATCTTGAACGGGAGCGGGGCATCACGATCATGGCGAAAAATACCGCTCTCTGGTACAATGATGTCAAGATCAATATTGTTGACACACCGGGCCACGCCGATTTCGGCGGGGAAGTTGAACGGAGCCTCAATCTTGTCGACGGAGCACTTCTGCTCGTTGACGCCAGCGAAGGCCCCTTGCCGCAGACCCGTTTTGTTGTTAAAAAAACGCTTGCCAAACAGCTGCCTCTCATTGTGGTCATCAACAAGATCGACCGCAGCGATTCCAGGATTGAAGAGGTCATCAATGAAGTGTACGACCTTTTTATCGATCTCGGCGCTACGGAAGAACAGATAGAGTTTCCCATACTCTACACCAATGCCAAAACGGGAGTTGCCCACAGAAAACAGGGTGACGACTCTGTCGATTTACAGCCGCTCTTTGAGACAATCATATCTCATGTTTCGGCGCCCCGGGCGGATGACGATGCGGTTCCGCAGTTTCTGATAACAAATCTCGACTACGATCCCTACGTCGGGCAGGTTGCCGTCGGCCGATTGACAAACGGCATTCTGGAAATGAACAGAACCTATTCCCTGTGCGGTGTGGAGAAAGTTACACCGGGGATAAAGTTTTCGGCCCTTTATACCTTTGCAGGGTTAGGAAAACTGCAGGTTGACAGAGTGGAATCGGGCGATATCATCGCTGTTGCCGGCGTCGATAATGTGGTAATCGGAGACACCATATCCTCATCTGAGCAGCCGATGCCGCTTCCCCGCATCTCTATCGATGAACCGACCGTCTCAATGCTTTTTTATGTCAACAACAGTCCTATGGCCGGAACGGAAGGCAAGTATCTGACATCCCGGCACCTGAAAGAACGTCTGGAAAAAGAAACCCTCCGGAATGTTGCCTTGAAGATCAGGCCCCATTCACGAAGCGACATGTTTGAGGTCTGTGGTCGCGGGGAATTGCAGATGGCCGTTCTTATCGAAACGATGCGCAGGGAAGGGTACGAATTCATGATATCCAAACCTCAGGTAATCACAAAAAAGGAGAACGGCACGGTTCTTGAACCGACGGAACGTCTGTTGATCGATGTTCCGGAAGAGTTCATCGGTATCATCACGGAATCACTTTCCCGACGGAAGGGACGCATGATGAACCTGGTCAACGGGGGCAGTGGACATACCAAGCTTGAGTTTATCATACCGTCGCGTGGATTAATCGGTTTCCGAAACCACTTTCTGACCGACACAAAGGGCGCCGGTGTTATGAATACGATCTTTGAAGGATATGAACCGTGGTTTGGCCCGATTCCTCAGCGGGCAAATGGAACCCTGGTTGCCGACAGGCCGGGCAGAGTTACGCCCTATGCGAGTCTCGCCATGGAGGACCGGGGAGAGCTCCTGGTCGAGATTGGGACTGAAGTTTACGCCGGCATGATTGTAGGAGAGCGGAATAAGCCCGGTGACCTGAATGTAAATATCACCAAGGAAAAACATCTGACAAATATGCGCAGTGCAACGTCAGATGCCACGGTGACCCTGCGGCCCCCGCGGCGAATGTCACTGGACCAGTCCATAGAATTCATCTCCGAAGACGAGCTGATCGAAGCGACACCCCAAAGCATCCGCATGCGCAAGATGGATCTTGAAAAGAGTAAACGGCATATCAGATTAAAGTCGTAATCCCTAAAGATAAACTGTTCCGGCAACATTATTCTCTGAAACAACACGGTTCATTATAATCTTTTCATTTTTACCCCCCTTCGAGGTATTGACACCAAGCTGATAAAAGTGTTAATTTTCCAACTTCCAATTTGAGCCTCAAAATATACAAAGATTCTTCCGATAAAGCTTTACGCTCTGGGAGGAGTGGATGAACGACGACGGATCTTGTGCTTTTAGATAGCCGAGTTGTCGAAAGGGGAATTCCTTTTGATAGCTCGGCTATTTTCATATTAACGGACTAATAAAGCTCAATATGTAAAAAAATAGGGGGGCATTATGAGATATAATTCTATTTTCAAAAGCGTGTTACTATCCTTTTTTATTATTGGTCTTATATTCACTGCCAGTTCTCCGGTCTCAGCTGATTGCAGCATCGTAGAGACCCCTACAGGCTATTCAATTATTTGCAGCGATCCAATCTCCGGAGAAGTATCGGGTACAGACCAGAACGATATCATTCACATCCTTCCTCATGCATCCCTCCTCTACTATCTGACTGACTCTGGTGACAACTTCACTGAGGCGATGATCGCAGGGATCTATGGTTTACAGGGTAATGACGAAATTACGAATGAAGGTGACATTGAGGAACTCGGGGCGAGTGCAGAGACAACCGCCGTTGGCGTCTCAGTGACGATCGACGGTATCGTAGAAGGAGATCCCCTGAGCGATTCCAGTGCAACGGCCAACGCCTCTGCCACGGGGATTGACGGCGGTGCAGACAACGACACGATTGAAAATTGGGCAGATATCATTGCAGACGCACAGGCTGTTGTGGATGCAACCGGTGTAGCCACCGATATAACCGTTACCATAAACGGTGACGCCTCGGGCGCAGCCCTGAGCGATGCCAGCGCTACTGCCAATGCAGCAGCCACCGGCATTGAAGGTGGCTCGGGCATTGATGAGATCACCAACTGGGGTGACATTGCTCTGAATGCAAACACAGAAGCAACCGGTGTGGCAGTATCTCTGGATGTGGCCGGTACCATGGAAGGGAATGCAGAAGGGTTCTCGGTGAGTGACTCCAGTGTTACGGCCACGTCGACGGCCACCGGCATTGCCGGTGGCGGGGATACAGACTTTATCGACAACCGGGGTAATATTGAGCTTTCAGCAAATTCGGACGCAACGGGTGTGGCCGTATTTCTGAACATCGCCGGCACCATGAAGGGTGATGTCGAGGGGTCCTCGTTGAGTGATACCAGTGTTACTGCTACGTCGGCGGCCACGGGTATCGACGGTGGAGACGGAAATGACACGATAGTCAGCGATGGACCTGCAATCTCGGCGGATGTGGGTGCTGATGCCACGGCAGTGAGCGTGGCCCTGGTGGTGTCGGGGAGCATGGAGGGCAACGTTGTGGGGGAGGTTCTGAGCGATTCCAGTACCACAGCCAATGCCATGGCCACCGGGATCGATGGTGGCATGGGGCAGGACACGATAGATAACTGGTCCTATATCTATGAGGATGTCGATGCCAGTGCAACGGCCGTTGGTGTCGGACTCAATATAGCAATCACTGAAGAAGGTAATGCCTCTGGCGCAGCTCTGAGCGACGCAAGTGTAACTGCCAATGCAGCGGCAACGGGTATCGACGGTGGTGGAGATTTTGACGATATTGATAACCGGGGGGATATTGAACTCCTGTCGAATTCAGACGCAACCGGTGTTGCCGTATCCCTTGACGTTGCCGGCAGCATGGAGGGCAACGTTGCGGGAGAGGCCCTGAGTGATTCCAGTGTCGCGGCTGATGCTATGGCTATCGGGATCGACGGTGGCTCGGGTATTGATGAGATCACCAACCGCGGGACAATTGTTGGCAACGCTGACTCCAGTGCCACGGCTGTGGGTGTGGCCGTCGATATAGGTATTACTGGAGATGGTAACGCCTCAGGTGCTGCCCTGAGCGACGCCAGTGTTACGGCCGATGCAGCGGCCGCAGGTATCGGTGGTGGAGACGATGGAGATATCATCGATAACCGGGGCAATATTGAGCTTACAGCAAACACAGAAGCGACAGGTGTGGCAGTATCTCTTGATGTGGCCGGCACCATGAAGGGGGATGCCGAGGGGTCTGCGGTGAGTGACGCCAGTGTCACGGCTGTGTCGACGGCCACAGGTATTGACGGTGGTGAGGGTGACGACACGATCGACAATGACAGTCTCATAACCACAGCATACGTGGATGCTGATGCGAAAGCCGTAAGCGTAGGCCTGACGATATCAGGCAGCATGGAGGGGAATGTTGCGGGGGAGGCCCTGAGCGACGGAAGTGCAACTGCCGATGCTATGGCAACCGGGATCGATGGCGGCATGGGTCAGGACACAATAGACAACTGGTCCTATCTCTATGAGGATGTCGATGCCAGTGCGACGGCGGTTACGGTCGGTGTGGATGTTGCTATCTCGATTGAAGAAGGCGGAAATGCCACTGGTGCAGCTCTGAGCGACGCCAGTGTAACTGCCAATGCAGCGGCCACCGGTATCGACGGTGGTGGAGATTCTGACGATATTGATAACCGGGGGGATATTGAACTCCTGTCGAATTCAGACGCAACCGGTGTAGACGTGTCCCTGACCGTAGCCGGCACCATGAAAGGGGATGCCGAGGGGTCCTCGGTGAGTGATGCCAGTGTAACAGCTACGTCGACGGCCACCGGTATTGAAGGTGGTGAGGGCGATGACACGATCGAAAATGAAGGAATGATCACCTTGATGAATGGCAGTGGCGATGACGAGACAGATGCCAGTGCAACGGCGGTGAGCGTAGACCTAACGGTATCGGGCAGCATGGAGGGTAACGTTGCGGGCGAGGCCCTGAGTGATTCCAGTGCCACGGCCGATGCCATGGCTATCGGGATCGACGGTGGCTCGGGTATTGATGAGATCACCAACCGCGGCGAGGTGGTTGGCAGCGTCGACTCCAGTGCTACGGCTGTTGGTGTTGCTGTAGGTATCGATATTACTAAAGACGGTGATGCCACTGGTGCTGCCCTGAGCGATGCCAGCGCTACTGCAGATGCAATGGCAACCGGTATCGATGGGGGAGGGGATTCTGACGATATTGATAACCGGGGCAATATTGGACTTTCAGCAAATTCAGACGCAACGGGTGTGGCCGTATCTCTGGATGTGGCCGGTACCATGAAGGGTGATGCCGAGGGGTCCTCGGTGAGTGATGCCAGTGTAACGGCTACATCGACGGCCACCGGTATTGACGGTGGTGAGGGCGATGACACGATCGACAATGAGGGCCTCTATAATCTCATTTCGGATGCCGAAGGGGACTCGGTCGCAGCGTCAGTGACGATTGCAGGGACGGTCGTGAAAAAAGGTGTTGCAGGGGCCGATGTCGATGTTATTGCTGTGAGCAATGCCAGCAGCACGGCCGAGGCGACTACCGTCGGACTGGATGGCGGTGAAGGCAATGATACCATCACCAACATGAACGATCTTGAAGAGCTTAAAGCTAATACCGAATCGGATACTGTCGCAGTGTCCGTAGGTGTTGATATTGTTCTTACCACGAAAGGGGCGTCGGAAGTAGATTTAGAGGGAGCTGCGCTGAGCGATGCCAGCGCTACTGCCGCGGCGGTCGTGGCCGGGCTTGATGCCGGCGACGGCGATGATACGCTGGTGAATGAGGGAGACCTGCTTGACCTCCAGACCTATGCAAAGTCGGAAAGCGATGCCGTTTCGGTGGATATTGCGGGCAATATCGTAAGTAAAGGTGCGGCGACGGGCGATGTAAAGGGAGAAGCAGTCAGTGATGCAAGCAGCACAGCGGAAGCATTCACCGTCGGAATAGATGGCGGTGAAGGCAATGACACCATCACGAATAGAGGCGACCTCGAACTGCTGAAAGCTGAAGCAGAATCGGATGCGTTTTCTTTGTCGGTAGGTGCAGAGTTCGCAGTTACCACTAAAGGGGCTTCGAATGTGGATATAGAGGGCGCGGCCCTGAGCGATGCCAGCGCTACTGCAGTGGCAGTCGTTACCGGCCTTGATGCCGGCGATGGCAATGATACGCTGGTGAATGAGGGAGACCTGCGCGACCTCGAGACCTATGCAAAGTCCAACAGTGATGCCGTTGCCGTAGAGATCGCAGGCAACGTGACCATAAAAGGTACGGCGACGGGCGATGTAAAGGGAGAAGCAGTCAGTGATGCAAGCAGCACAGCGGAAGCAGTCACCGTCGGAATAGATGGCGGTGAAGGCAATGACACCATCACGAATAGAGGCGACCTCGAATTGCTGAAGGCTAAAGCAGAATCGGATGCTGATACGGTTGCCGCGAGCGTTGCCGTTTCCGTACCAATTAAGGGAGTTTCCTTTGTCGATGTTGATGGGGCATCGCTGAGCAACAGCAGTGCCACAGCGGAAGCAACCGTAACCGGCCTTGAGGCAGGCTCCGGAGATGATACGGTTATGAGCGAGGGCGATCTCATCAAGCTCGAGGCCGAGGCTGATGCGGATTCTTTAGCAGTTTCGGTGACAATTGCCGGCACAGTTGGCGGAGATGCGAAGGGCTTGGCGCTGAGCGAGGCCAGTGCAACAGCTGATGCAACAGCAGCGGGCATCTCTGGTGGAGACGGAGATGACATTCTTGAAAACCAGGCAAAAATCGATGCCACGTCGACTTCGGTATCAGAAGCCAAGAGTGTGAGCGCTGATGTCAGTGTGCAAATCGCCGGCGGCGGTGAATGTACGGGCTCGGCGCTCAGCGATAGCAGTGCGACGTCCAATGCTGCCGCCATCGGTATAGAGGGTGGCGAAGGCA
>JAFGWZ010000040.1 GCA_016936905.1 Deltaproteobacteria bacterium
CCGGCAGATTGTCATACCCGATATCTTTGATGAGATCGAGACTGCGCCGCGCCCTCGGCTGGTAGTCGATTGCAATAGCGCCGTAAATCTCGCTGGCAATCTTGAATATTTTGTCTTCCACCGGCTGATGCCACTCATAGAGGGGACGGAAAGGTGAGGACGGCTGCTCAGTGAGCTTAACAAGATTTTCCGCCAGTTCCAAACCGCCTTCACCCCCGAGACGATACACATCGGCTGTCGCGATGTTCATCCCTTCGTATCTCACCGCGTCGACGACGGCGGCAATTTCTTCCTCCCTGTCCTGGGGGAACCTATTCAAGGCGATGACACAGGGAAGGCCGAACTTTCCGATGTTTTCATAGTGCTTCCGCAAATTCGAGATACCCTTCACGGCTGCTCGCGGATTGGATGTGTCAAGGTCACCCCGGTCCACGCCGGCATGAAATTTCAAGGCCCGGACCGTTGCCACCAGCACCACCGCCCGCGGACTCAGATCGCCGTATCGCGCCACGATGTCGAAATACTTTTCCGCTCCCAGATCAAAACCAAACCCGGCTTCGGTAACCACGAAATCGGCCAGCTTAAGGGCCAGATCGGTCCCGATGATACTGTTCGTACCCTGGGCGATATTGGCAAAGGGACCTCCGTGGATGACCACGGGGACACCTTCCGTCGTCTGAACCAAATTAGGAAGAAGGGCATATTTCAAGAGAGCCGTCACGGCTCCCTCGACCTGCATATCGCCGGCAATCACCGGTCGGTCGTCATAGGTGAAACTTACCAGAATTTTCCGTATCTTATCCTTTAACTCCTGATATGACCGGGAGAGGCAGAGAATTGCCATGATTTCGCTCGATGGGACAATGTCGAATCCGGTCTCGCGGGGAACGCCGTTCATCAAACCACCAAGGCCGATGACAATCTCCCGAAGATAGCGATCATTCATATCGACGACCCTCCGCCAGGATATCTTCCGGGGGTCGATATTCAGCGGGTTTCCGTGGAAAACCGAGTTATCCACGATGGCGGCCAGAAGGTTGTGGGCACATTCGACGGCGGCAAAATCGTTGGTGAAATGAAGGTTGATGTCTTCAAGCGGCAGAACCTGAGACCGGCCTCCGCCCGTGGCACCTCCTTTGATTCCGAAAACCGGTCCGAGAGAAGGTTCACGAAGGGCGCACATCGATACCTTGCCCAACCGCCGAAGGGCCTGGGCAAGACCGATGGAAACGGTTGTCTTCCCTTCACCTGCCGGGGTGGGAGTCATTGCCGATACCAGGATGAGCCGAGAATCGGGCCTTCGTTCAAGGCCCCTGATCGTTTCAAGGCGAACTTTTGCCTTGTATCGCCCGTACAATTCAAGATCGTCGTCACTCAGCCCTATCGATTCAGCTATCTCAATAATGGGCGTGATCTGAGAGGGGGCCGGATTCTTCCGTAACATCTCCATAATCGATTACCTGTGAAGCACCGCGTCGAATCTGATGTCCAGGTTGTACTGATCGCTCGTATGATCAAGATCCTTCTTGAGTTCAAAGATACCGATTGTCGGCGGCAGGAAGAAGTAACAGCTCATGCTGAACACGGGGGTTCCGGTAACAGGATTGCTGTCGACATTGGTCGAAATGTCGTCGATGTTAATTCCTTTCCGGAAGAGCACCTTACTTATCTGATGGATAATCCCCGGATGGTCGATCGAGGTGGCGGTGAGCTTGTAGGGAAGCGACGGTTGAACCTCCCGGTGACCGGGTGCCTTGGTTTTGCGCACGTGGATTTCCAGGCCTGTCCGCTCCCTGAGGCCATCAACATCCCTGATAAGGCGCTCCACGTCCTCGGTTTTCCCCGATGTGAGAATGATCATCCCGAACTCATTGCCCAGAACACATCCGCGGGTCCGCTCGATGTTCATGCCGCGGGCGGTAAAAAATTCAAAAAATTCATTGGCGAGTCCCGGCCGATCAGGTCCCATGGCTGAAAAAACGACAAATGATCTCATATGGCATCCCCCCGAATTTTTATAATGGTCGGTCCAACAAATTTCTCATTCCATATCATGATAATTATGGGAAAAGTCAAGAAAAAGTTGGCATCATGCCGGCGGCCCGGCGATGATACTTTCACGGTTTCATCAGAGGCGTCCGTCATGCCGGCAAACACCGGTGTCCGTGACCATGAAAACGACCACCCCGTGTCTCCCCGATATGACACCCTCTCTTTTGATGAATAAAGATCCGGTTGTTTTTTTTGAATAATGACCGTATAAACGTAGGCGGGTCACCGAATGCGGGGCCTCCATTCACAACAATGCCGGAGAAGGGGTGATAATGAAGAGTACAACGTTGAAACGACTGATCAATATCTATCCCCCCTACTGGGGAACGGGAATTCGACTGAGCCATATCACGGACGACTATCGGGAAGCGACGGTAACAATGAAACTCAGGTTCTACAATCGGAATTACGTCAATACCCACTTCGGCGGCAGCCTCTATGCCATGGTTGATCCGTTTTACATGCTCATGCTCATGAACATCCTCGGTCGCGACTTTGTAGTCTGGGATCAGGCGGCCACCATCGAGTTCCTGTCTCCTGCCCGAGGCACGGTGAGCGCCCGTTTCGTCGTTGACGACACCATGCTGGAGGACATAGAAACACATACCGCCGGCGGAGAGAAATATCTTCCCCGATTCGGAATCGATATTATCGATGAACACGGCACCGTGGTGGCCCGGGCGACAAAAACGCTGTATATCCGGCGGAAAAACCGGGAAGGCGGTGCCGGATGAAGTGGTGAAGCACACGCTTTCCTGCCCTTTCTTCCACCCATTCTTCTCATTCTGCAGGTGGCTGAGCGCCCCGCGCCTTTGGCTGATAGCCCCTCAGGTATTTCATCCCTTAATATCAGGCATAACCCGATAGTATAAGTTAGGAAGATACTCTATCTACAGAATCGGTACGGTATCGTATTCGTCCGGGACGCGGAATCCCCAAGAGCTCACGGATCCCGGGACGGGCCGTAACGTAAAAATGACGGTCAGACCGTTCTCCGGCTGTAAACCGATACATGAATCAATGACGGGACAAGGACCATGATGAGATTCAATGCAAATATAAGCGGTCGGGCGCTGTCGTATGATCAAAGAAATAACGACAGAGAGGATAAAGCGAAGATCGCCGCAAAGGATGAGGAGAAAACAAGGGATCAACTCCTCGATGAAGTCGTGGATCTTCGCCGCCGGATGAAAGAATTAAAACATACAAAAATGGACGAGGTCTTTCAGGAACGGCTTTATAAAATCCTGGAAGGAGGAATGAAGGCGGGATTTTATGTCGTTCAGAACGGAAAGTTCGTTTTCGTCAATGATCACGCGGCCCACTACTGGGGATACCGGAAGGATGAATTGCTGGACATGAATTCCATGAATCTGGTGTATCCCGAAGACCGGGAATGGGTCCGGGAGAACGCCATAAAGATGTTAAAAGGCGAACGGTCGTCATCCTATGATTTCAGAACGACGAACAAGGACGGCGCTCCCCGGTGGATGACGGAAACGATTGCACCCATCGAGTACATGGGTGAACGGGCCGTGCTTGGCATTTCACTGGATATTACGGAACAGATGGCGGCCCGGAACAAGCTGGCCGAAATGGAGGCCCTCGAAGCCTCGTTGCTGGAGGCTATTCCCCATGCCGTTGTCGGCCTGAAGGATCGACGGATCATCTTCGCCAACGAAGGCGTGGAATCGGTCTTCGGGTGGAAGGCAGGCGATCTGATCGGGAAAACGGTAAGTATGTTCTATCGTTCTCAGGAACAAAGTGAAACAATCGCCAAGCGCCTGTATTCGACGCTGGAAAAGAAAAACACCTTCAATGCCGAAATTCCCTGTCGGAGGAGAGACAGCCGCGACATCGTCTGCATGGTCAAGGCGTCGCGGATCGGCGAAAGCCTGAAAGAAAGAAACATCGTCATCACTTACGAGGATATCACGGAGCGGAAACGCCTGGAAGACAGCTATAAAACGATGGCCAAGAGTTCCGTGGCGGGCGTGTACATCGTGAAGGACGGCAAATTTTTGTTCGTCAACCGTCACGCGGCCATGTACGCCGAGTATAACGAAGAGGACCTCGTCGGGAAAGACGCATACAGCCTCGTACATCCCGACGATCGTGAAATGGTGAAGAAAAACGCGACGAACATGCTCCAGGGAAAGAATCACACCCCTTACGAATTCAGGGTGGTGACCAAAAACGGGAACATTCGATGGATCCTGGAAACGGTTACCCTGGTGCCCTATAAGAATGAAATGGCGATTCTCGGCAATTCCATGGATATCACCGAACTGAAGGAGGCACGGGACAAGGTTGCCGAACTGAAGGCCCTCGAAACGTCGTTTCTTGAGGCGATCCCTCACGCCGTTGTCGGCCTGAAGGATCGACGGATTATCTTCGCCAACGACGGTATCGCATCGGTCTTCGGATGGAAGGCGGAGGAATTGATCGGCAAAAGCGTCCGGGTGCTGTATCGCACGGAGAAAGACACCAAGGAGATCGGCAGGTTCCTCTATTCCGCATTGAAACGGCACCGGACCTTCAGCACGGAGGTCCCCTGTCGCCGGAAAGACGGCCAGAATGTTGATTGCATGGTCAAGGCCTCACGGATCGGAGAAATCCTGAAGGAACGAAACATTGTCATAACGTACGAGGATATCAGCGAAAGCAAGCAGGCAAAAACCGAACTGGAGAAATCACGGGAACGGCTCCGTAATCTTTCGGCCCACCTGGAGTCCATCCGGGAAAAGGAAAGGACGCGGATCGCCCGCGAGCTCCATGATGAACTGGGGCAGCTCCTGACGGCCCTGCACATGGAAATCGTTCTCCTGAACAAAAAGATACCACCGGGCCATCATCATCTCCTGGAGAAAACCGAGGCCATGGGCGACCTTGTCGATATGACGATGAAAACACTGAAGCGGATTTACATGGATCTCAGGCCAGGGATGCTTGATCACCTCGGACTGGCGACCGCCATCGGGTGGCAGGCCGGAGAGTTCGAAAAGCGGACCGCCATCAAATGCAAGGTTACCGTCTATCCCGAGGATTTTGAGATTAACCAGGATCTGTCAACAGCCATTTTCAGGATTTTCCAGGAAACACTCACGAATATTTCCCGCCACTCCGAAGCAACGAGAGCAACCATCAGCCTGAAAATAAAAAACGGCAAGGTCGAGCTGATTGTCAAGGACAACGGAAAGGGGATCACGGAGGAACAACTGTCGAAACCAAACTCATTCGGGTTGATGGGTATCACCGAACGGGCGTTCCATTGGGGCGGAAAAGTGAAGATCAACGGAAAGAAGGGTGTCGGCACGACCGTCAAAGTTAATCTGCCGCTCCGGGCAAAAGGAGAATAGCCATGGGTAAGACGAGATTGCTCATCGCGGATGATCATCCTATCGTACGGGAAGGTTTCAAGCAGGTACTGTCGGAAACGGCGGACATGGTCGTTGCCGACGAGGCGAGCAACGGCCAGGAAGTACTCGGACTCGTCAAGAAAAAACAGTATGACGTCGTTCTCCTCGATATTTCCATGCCGGGGAGAAGCGGCCTGGAGATATTGAAGGAAGTGAAAACGGACTATCCGGGGCTTCCCGTTCTTATCGTCAGTATTTACCCGGAAGAACAATATGCCGTGAGAGCCTTCAGGGCAGGGGCGTCGGGATATCTCACCAAGGCAAGCGCTCCCACCGAGCTGATTGCGGCCATTCGCAAGCTGTCCTCCGGCGGAAGATATATCAGTTCATCGCTGGCGGAGCGGCTTACCTACTATCTCGATACCGACGCGAACAAAGATCCTCATGAATTGCTTTCCGACCGGGAATACCAGGTCATGCTCATGATGGCGTCGGGAAAGACCGTCAAAGAAATTGCCGATGAACTCTGCCTGAGCGTCAAGACGATCAGTACGTACCGGACCCACATTTTTCAGAAAATGAAGATGAAAAACACCGCTGAAGTAACGCTCTACGCCGTCCAGCACAAGCTCGTCGGATGATATATCCTCTCTTTTCACCACTCCCATCGCCACCGTTGCCATCAGACAAAAACCGATGGCGTGAAAAGCTTAAATCCCACAAACCAGCAGATTCTTATCTCAGGCAAACCGTTTCGCGGTCTTACGGATTTAATGTCTAACATCTTAATATAAATTCAGCCACCCTCCGATTGTCTCGATTAGAGGACTCCTGTACAGTGCCCTTGACGATAAAAATGGTGGAGACAAAGGAGGTACGGAACCATGATGAAAGAAACGAGGAAACGAATCAAAAGAACCATGTCCACCATGTTTGATCCCGGGTATGAAACAACAGGCCTGCTACCGGGCGTACTGGTAAGCCCCCCGTATTATTCCAGGAAAATCGTCCAGTTTCACTGATTGATGAACGGTTTGACGCCGGCCTGTTTCATAAGGACAATGTGATTTCGAAACGCCGTGCGGGGCGGGGCGGGGCACCGGGGCGGTGGATGTAATGTTCTTCATTTCAATAATAACCATGGAGGTATGAACAATGGAAAGAACAAGAGAGAAAAAAGCGGCAATCGTTGACGTGACCGGTGAAAAAAAGACGAGAAAACATAAACCAACGAGAGAGCTCCTCGCGAACGGCATGTGTGCCGGTGAAGTCTGTATGCTGTAATAGTGAACCGACGATCCAGTGTCAGTAAACGGCCACACCCCGTACGTCTGACCGATTAAACGACAGGACGCGCAACAATGACCTCTCAAAGCACTTTGCGGCGTCGTACCGGCCGGGACCTTGATACTCCATCCCGCGTCGGTACGACGTAGCCGATGTCGTTGACAGTGTCGTCGAATCTTCCCCTCCCCTGAAGCAATTCCCACGGGCGGAACATCGTTTTTCCGTGCCGCCCCTATGCTCGGCCCTCCCGAATCAACGCGCCGATCAGCCCGCCGTCCGTCCTCTCCGCGGTTTTCTCAGCCGCACCGGCACGGCTTTATGGTCGGATGGGTGTCCGCAAAGTCACCGATCGGTTTGGCGGAGAACATCATGACGCACGCGGCAATCCTTATTTAAAATAGTAGCCTTCGGGGCTATCTTGTGTTATGGCAACCATACTAAAAAAGGGTACGCTGCTGCGGAGCGATGTACCTGCTGGATCGGTGAAGGAGGAAAATATACTATGGCAGAAGACATTCAATGGAAAAAAACGCACTGTGCGCGCATGGACCATGGCGGCTGTGCCCTTCTGGTCGGCGTTAAAGAGGGGAAAATAGTAAAGGTTAAGGGAGATCCTGAAGGCCATTTCAGCAAGGGATATATCTGTCCAAAAGGGGCCATTTCACCGGATCGCCTTACCCATCCCGACCGTCTCAAATATCCGTTGAGGCGAACTGGAAAGCGGGGAGAAGGCAAATGGGAACGCATTTCATGGGAAGAGGCACTCCAATTCACCGCGGATAACCTGAACCGCATCAGAGAGGAGCATGGAGCGAAAAGCGTCGCATTTGGCGTAGGTATGCCGAAGGGCCTCGAACATTTTGTCCTGATCCGTCTTGCAAACCTGTTCGGTTCCCCCAACGTGATCGCCTCCCAGGATGTCTGTCACGCACCCCGTGAAATTACGGGTATTCACACATGCGGATTTTACCCCGTGGCTGATTTTCATCACAAAAGCAAGCTGGTCATCCTCTGGGGAAGCAACATCACATCGACCAACGAAGAAGGTGAAATATGCAGTCTCCTTCTGGAACAGCTTCAAGATGGAACGGACCTGGTCATTATCGATCCGAGAAAGATCGATCTGGCCGATAAGTCAAAAAAGTGGCTCCAGATACGACCAGGGACGGATCACGCCCTCGCGCTTGCCTTTCTGAACGTTATCATTGAGGAGTCGCTCTACGACAAGGCTTTTGTCGAAACGTGGACCCACGGCTTCGCGGAACTGTCAGAACATGTGAAACAATACACCCCGGAAAAGATGTCGGAGGTCACCTGGATTCCCGCCGACCTTATCAGAGAAACGGCCCGTCTCTATGCCACGACAAAGCCGGCGGTCATTCAATGGGGAAATCCTATTGAACATACGAACAACACGTTTGATGCTACGCGGGCCCTCATATGCCTCATGGCAATCACGGGAAATCTCGCTGTTCCCGGCGGCAACGTGGCGGCATACGATCCCAAGATCATGGGACTGGGACCCTTCGTTCGCGCCGACCTCATCCCGGACAAACGAAAGGAAATGATCAGCGCGTACCATCGCGTCATACCCCGACTGATGACCATCGCGCCATCATATTTCAAGAAAGCAATCCTTGAGGAAGTTCCCTATCCTGTCAAAGGGTTTTACGCCATGTGCTCCAACGGCATGATGTCCTACGCGGACAGCCGTGAGACCTATGAAGCGTTCATGAAACTTGATTTCATCGCCGTGGCGGATCTCTTCATGACGCCCACGGCGGCCATGGCGGACATCGTCCTTCCCGTGGCAACCCAATTCGAAATCAACGATATCGGTCATTACGGCATCGGTCATGGATTCATCGTGGCCCGTCCCAAAATCGTCGAACCGCCGGAAGAATGCTGGCCCGACATGAAGATCATGAACGAACTGGGGAAGCGTGTCAGCGATCCCGGCCTGTGGCATGACGATTATGAAGAATTTCTCGAGGACGTGGTAAAGCCTGCCGGGCTGACCTATAGCGAATTCGTGGAAAAAGGATATCTGAAAGGACCGGATCGATTCAAACGCTATGAAGAGAAAGGGTTCGGAACCCCGACGGGGAAAGTAGAATTGATGCTGAGCACGGCGGAAAAATTCAGGCTGAAGCCCCTTCCGGAATTTACGGCGCTCCCTGAAGAGACGAGCCCTGAATTTCCCTTGGTATTGACCAGCTCGAAGAGTCGCTATTATCTCCATTCATCGTACCGATGGCTTGATAAACTGAGAAAATTGCGTCCCCATCCGAAGGCGGAGATTCATCCCGAAACGGCGGCCCGCTATGAAATCGCCGACGGTGATGACATCGTCATCGAGACGACAACAGGAAAGATTACCCAGGTGGCACAGGTCACTGAGAGCGTTGATCCACGGGTAGTCAACGCGTCCCACGGATGGTGGTATCCAGAAGGAAATCCGCGCAACCAGTATGACTGGGACCGATCAAATCTCAACATCCTTACGTCATCGGCGAAGCTCGGCAGAGAATACGGAACGCCGAATCTGAAGAATCTGCCCTGCAGAATCCGAAAGGCATAGCAGTTTTTTGCCGGCCGAAGAGAGACAGGGGGAAGCTGAACGTCAGATGGTAATGCTTCCCCCTGATTTTTTCCTGAAGGTAAGCAAATCATTGCGAACGTCGCAGAATAGAGAGCTCGCATCCGATTATAATCGTTCAACAAAAAGTTTGATTGCTGAACTGCGCAGGAATAGTTTCTTCCGGAGACCATCATTCGCCCTGTTTTGATATGCCAAAACACACCTCTGTCATTTACGGCATATATTCAAGGTAATTTTCTCACATGGATTGGCATATTTGAAACCGACCCAATCCAAAATCTTTATGTATATCATCAGCCCACAGGCATTATCACCACGCGAACGTCCGGCCCGCGCCACTTTTTGCCCGTTTCCGTTGTCAAGGCCCATAATATTCATTGCGCTTGCTCCATCCTCTGTGTTAAAGCCCTCAGTGTATTGAATGTGCTTATAAAAAGGAACCTGCTCCATGGAAACAGCAAAGAAAATCATGGCGGGAGACGCTCGGACCGCATCACTTTTGATCCGCAAGCTGGAAGACCGCAATCCTCAGGCAAAGTCGACAATCAAGCCACTGTATCAGAAGACGGGGAAGGCCCACGTGATCGGATTTACCGGGTCCCCCGGCGCGGGAAAAAGCACCCTTATAGACCTCACAATCGCGGAATACAGAAAAAAAGATAAAACGGTGGGAGCATTGCTGGTCGACCCGTCGAGCCCTTTTTCCGGCGGGGCCCTGCTCGGTGACAGGATCCGGATGGAGCGCCACATTCACGACAAGGACGTTTTCATCAGAAGTATGTCGAGCAGGGGCGCACTGGGCGGACTGTCCCGGGCGGTGGGCGAGGCGATTCACGTACTCGATGCCATGGGCAAAGACGTCATCATACTTGAGACCGTCGGCACGGGGCAGATGGGGATTGATGTAATTAACCACGCTCATACCGTTGTCGTCGTGCAGATCCCCGGAATGGGAGATGAAATCCAGGCACTCAAGGCGGGCATCCTCGAAATTGCCGATATCTTCGTCATCAATAAAGAGCATCAGATGGGGGCAGGAAAACTGTATCAGGAATTGATGCACATGCTGAACATGATGGATAAATACCCCGGCGGATGGCGTCCTCCCATCATCAGGGTGGGAAACGTCACGGAGAAGCGGTCATTCGAGGCGCGGATCGAAGCGCTGGTGGACACCATCGAAGAACACTACGTCAATATCGTCACTCATGACCTGTTCAGCGAGCGGGTCAAGCGAAAAATCGCGCTCGAGATGAACGACGCGATCGAGTCGGTTGTTTTCGAGCCGATCATAACACACCTTGTCGCGTCCGGCGAATTCGAACGGATGACAACACAGGTATTAAAGAGGCAATCAGATCCTGGGACGCTCGCCGAAGAACTTGCTCATCGTTACCTGTCACGAAACGTACTACCCCCCTGATATCTGAGCGACGCCGCAATGATCCTCCCCGAAAAGGCAGAACAACAGGCGGTTGTCCGCCGCGGGCGCCGCCGTCCCTTAACGGCATTCACGTCCATTTCCGCACCGTTGATTACCTTACCCCAAAGTATGGGCCATATCGGAGACACTCTTCCTGTCACAGGTTTTCCTTTGCCTGTAATAACATTTTCCATATGCAATTTTTTGAGATATAACGATAGTGTCTTTTTGTGGCAACTGTCGTATATTTACAATTAAGATTGAAATATCTGCAATATATTCAAGTACATAGACATATTGAATGTCTGGATACCATATAAACTATGATGGTGCCCACGCTTCGCGCCGCACCATCGGGCTGCGTATTGCCATCCGCTTTCAGTCATGCGCTTCGCGCCTGACCATCAAGCGGATGCAGCAGA
>JAFGWZ010000041.1 GCA_016936905.1 Deltaproteobacteria bacterium
ACTAGTTCTCTGAGAACATTATTCAGATCTTCACTGCCCCTGAATCTGGAGTCTGAAAATCTGCCGAACTCCTTTCTTTCTATGAGACGATCCAGTTCGGCATGGTCAAAGGAAATATCGCTATCCTGGTACATACTATTGCCTCAATTGTTTCAGTTACGAAGGTTGAATTAATGATGATAGGAAATAAAATATTTTATCACAATGATTATTTGAGCTATAACTATTACAACATAATTAATCACCTGTCAAGACTTTTGAGCATAAAGGTCTCATTGCTTAACAAATGCTGGCGGCTGTGCTGTTACCTGTTTTATAGGGGAAGATGAGATTCTTCCGGATGGTCGCCGTCAAACGACTGAACGTCGAGCATGTGTGTTAACAACCCGAGATAATGGACAATTAGCTCAAGCTGATCCGGCTGCAGCCCTTTCAGGCCATCGACAATCTTCTGTTGTATCGGGGGTGGGGCATTCTGTGCAAGTGTTCTGCCTGCCTCTGTCAATTCGATCGTAATAACCCGCCTGTCCGGCGAATTCCGTGTCCGTTTGACCAATCCTTTATATTCGAGACGATCAATAACCCCTGTTACCGTGCTCGACTTCACCATTATGTGTCGGGCAATCTGTGATGGTGGCAGGGGTCCTGTTTCGTTAAGAGCGAGAAGACAGTTAAGCTGGGGTGCGCTGACATGGTAGTTTTTGTTCAATTCTTTCGTATACTGATACCCCGCCTGCATGAGGCGTCGAACCTGATAGATGATCAGTCGAATCTGCTCCTGCTGGGATGATGGGGGAATGAATGTCTCTTTATCCTGGTTTTGTGTTTTCATAACCCTCTTCTTGTAAAAGAAGTTTTAACTGAAATATTCCATATTGGTCGTACACTATCATGAAGATACGGAAAGGGCAACCCGTTTTTGTATGACGTGTTTTTGTATGACGCCGATATGGAAAAAAGAAGGGTAGTTATAGAACCCTTTTCATTTCAATGACCCATGACGAAACCTTGTACCTCCGCTTTGACATCATGCCGCGGTTTGTATAGGTTGTGTCATTGATCTTCAGAAAATATTCCGCTCCCTGAAATGCGCTGTCGGCGGATACGCATATTGAGAGGATTGAATCGCCGATGATGACAAACTCCCCGAGAAGTCTGCCCATGTGGGCATTCTGCGACTGCCAGGTTGTCTGGTCATCGCCTTCCTCGAACGGGACAATCATGCACCGATTCGCGATTTCAATCGTGTTATCGTGGAGCAGCAGTTTCATGTCTGTTCGGTGAATCCACTCGCCGCTCACATGAATCGTCGAAATTGCTCCTTCGAAAGGAAACCGTTCGTTGGCCCCGTTGATCAGGAACCCTTTTCCATGCCATGTTCCTTCTTCCAATAAAAACGTGTGCGTCATCGCGCAGTCTCACGAAGTGTGTTCTTTGTATAATGGATTTATCCATTAAAAGGGGGCAAGGGGGATTGTTATCCGCCTTGCCCCTCTGTTGATTTTGCTCTTGTGTATGACAATAGGCCGACAAATCCGTATGGAATATGTCGATCACGCCTGTCGTCTTCATGTCTCAGAGTTCAACATCGCAGCGAAGACACCGTCTGGCTTCTTCGCGGGCGATGTCGGCGCTGTAACCGAGTTCAACTTCGCTGAAATTTGTCCGCCGTTTCACGCTGTCGAGTTCAGGCATCCGCGCCTGGGGACATTCTTCCGAATCTTCGTCGATCTCGAATGGAATATCAATCTGTTCCTCCGGCGGCGCTACATAAGGAGCCTCCCCGTTCCTGGTCCTGATTGCGCTGTCAATTTCTCCCGCCGCTTTGTGTCCCGCTGCGATTGCTCCCACGACGGTCCATGGGCCTGTCACCGCGTCTCCACCGGCAAAGAATCGTTCATTGGTGGTCTGTGATTTGGTGCCTTCCGCCACATCGAAGCAATCCCACCGGTTCACGGCGACACCGCTGTCTTCGGGAACAAATGACATATCGGAGGTTTGCCCGATCGCGGCGACAACGGAATCTACATCCAGCGTAAACTCCGATCCCTCAATCGGGACAGGACGTCTCCTTCCGCTTTTATCAAAATCGCCGGTTGTCATCCGCTGGCAGGTAATACCGCTGACGGTACCGTTCTTGCCGATAATTGTGAGGGGTGCCACCATGTATTCTATCTTGATTCCTTCGTGCTCGGCCGCTTCGATTTCTTCTTCCGCCGCGGGCATATCCTGTCTGAAGCGACGATACAGAATGGTAACATCGGCTCCGAGGCGGCGGGCGACCCGGGCCGCGTCGATGGCCGAGTTTCCGCCGCCGATAACCGCAACCTGACTTCCCAGAGATTTTTCGCCTTTCATCCACGACTCTTCATTAAGGTTGAAATCTCTAAGGAATTCAACACCGCCATATACTCCGCCAAGGTCTTCGCCGTCTATACGCATCCGCTGGCTCTTGTGGGCTCCCGGGGCCAGATAAACGTAGTCGAACTGTTTGTTCAGGTCATCAAATGCTATGTCTTTTCCTACCCGGGTATTGCACCTGATCTCCACCCCGAGTGCCGCGATGTTGTCGATCTCGGCCTTGAGAATGTTTCTCGGCAGCCTGTATGACGGGATACCGTATCTCATCATTCCGCCTGCTTCGGGAAGTTCTTCGAAAACGACGGTCTGATATCCCCGTTCGGCGAGATCTTTTGCAGCGGTCAGACCGGAGGGTCCTCCGCCGACGATGGCGATCTTTTCTTTTCGCGTTACCGGAACGGGATCCACGGTCGGTCGTGACGCATTATCGGTGATAAACCGTTTCAGGAATTTAATGGCGAGCGCTTCGTCGAGCATTCCCCGCCGGCATTTCGACTGGCATTGATGGTCACAGACCCGTCCACATGCCGAAGGGAATGGATTGGTCTTGAGCATTACTTTGTAGGCGTCTTCAAGACGTCCCGCACGGATCAAGGCA
>JAFGWZ010000042.1 GCA_016936905.1 Deltaproteobacteria bacterium
ATGGGATGCCGTATGGCGGTGTCCTCGTCCTGCGCCAGAAACCGGCGGAACCACCGGATACCTTCACCCTTGCAGATATAATCGGCGTCAATCTGTTCACCGATGTCGTCCCGATTGGCAATATGCCCGCCGACGACAATCGTCGCCCCCGGCAGGTACTGTCGAACGAGCCTGCACATCTCCTTCACCTTGCCGATGTTCACGATGATCGAACTGATTCCCACGATGTCATAGGAATTGTTCCTGATCTCGTCGATGAAGCGGTCCAGGGTGGGAAAATCGAGAAGCGTGCAGGGGGCGTCGATATTGGATTGAATCATCATCAACCCGAAGGAACGATGGAACATGCGGAGGGAAAACCCTCCCTGAAGTCGTGTCACCTGGTTGTGATACAACTCCATCGGGTTGATTCTGCGGCTGCCATACGCGTCGTCCTGCGCATAGGGCCCGAAAACGCTGGACAGGAGAACCTGGGCACGGGTTCCACGGGGATGAAGTGGGTGGGCTGTGGTCATTAAAGAGTTCCTCTCTTTCTCGTATTCGCCGTTGCCCGGCGTTTCTGTTTTTCTTTTAGTACAGACGGTCGGGGAAAGATAGGCCCTCAGAGGGGTTTTACAAAAGTTTTACAATTCAAAGGGTTGGCGGACCGGCGGCGAAAGATTTGTTCGTTGACAGGTGCTGCGGTGTATTGTAGTAAGCTGAAGACATGATACATCGATCACAATGGTTTTTTCATCCCATTTTTATCTTCATCTTCTCCATCGTGGCCCTGGCGGCGTCGCTGGCCCTGTATATTTACTGGTATATGGAAGTCAGCACAGGGCTCAAGACAATCGTTACAAAATTCGATCTCGATACTGCTCAGATCTTCACACCCCAGACCTGGGTGGTGATCCTGGTTCTGTCGATCCTGGTGGGGATCATTCTGGTGGGGATATTCATCATATTTATCTACAGCCAGAAAATGGTGCAGCTCTACAGGATGCAGCATAATTTCATCAATAATTTCACTCATGAATTGAAAACTCCCGTCACCTCACTTCATCTGTACCTTGAAACGTTTTTAAAGCACGAGTTTTCACGGGACGATCAGATGAAGTATCTTAACTACATGATGCACGATGTCAACCGGCTGTCGGAAAACACGAGCCGCATCCTGAATCTCGCCCGTATCGAGAGCAAGAGCTACGAGAGGGAGTTCGTCACGGCGAACCTTGTCGATGTGGTCGAACAATTTTACAGCCACAACGCCCACCTTTTTCATGATTGCCGCATATCAATCCATAACCCCTCGGGAAGATCTTTTCCCGCTCGGATCAATCCGTCATTATTTGAGATGCTCCTCATGAATCTGCTGATCAATGCCATCAAATACAATGAATCCTCTCCGCCGGAAGTTGCGATTACGTTTCTGCCGCGCAAGCGAGATGTATACATTTGTTTTGAAGACAACGGCATCGGAATCGACAAGGTTGATATAAAAAAGATATTCAGGAAATTTTATCAGGTCGGCCGGTCGGACAATATGACCGCCAAGGGGAGCGGCATCGGCCTGTACCTGGTGCAGAGTATCGCCGGGATTCACAAGGGCAAGGTCGTTGCACAAAGCGAAGGGGTGGGGCACGGTTCGATGTTTACGGTTATGTTGCCCTCTATTCAAGAGAAAAAAGCTCAAAAGACGCATCCATGAAAAAGGGCGGAAAAAACATCCTTATCATTGAAGATGACCTGCACATCGCGGAAGGAATGAGGCTGAACCTCTCGCTTCAGGGACATGCCGTCATCATCGCCCCCGACGGGATTTCAGGCCTCCGCCGGTGGAAAGAGACCCAGCCGGATCTCATCGTCCTGGATATCATGCTTCCCCACATCGACGGCATCTCCGTACTGCGCTCGATCCGCCTGGAGGATGAACGTATTCCCATCCTGATCGTATCAGCCAAGGGAGACCCCGACGACAGGGTGAGGGGCCTCTCGTACGGTGTGGACGACTATCTCACGAAGCCTTTCAGCCTCGAGGAGTTCCTCCTCCGGGTCGAGGGACTTTTAAAGAAGGTCTCATGGTACCGCGACGAGAGTGATGAGGACAGGGCAACCCTTGATGCTCCCGCCGGGACATATGCCTTCGGGGAAAACGTCATAGACTTCACAACGAACAACGCCCGGTGTAAAGAGGGGATGGTTACCCTCACTGAACAGGAGGTCAAGCTCCTGAAGCTTTTTATCGCCAACCGTGGGAAGCCCCTCTCGCGAAAGAGTATTCTGGAAATAGGATGGGGATATCCGAAGGGCACGACGACGAGAACGGTGGATAATTTTATCGTCAGGTTCCGCCGATACTTTGAAGAAAACCCCCAGACGCCGGCCTATTTCAAGAGTGTCCGGTCGGTGGGCTATCTTTTCGATCACGATTGATCTTTTTCTGCCAGCCAAAGCGGCACGTAACACTTCCCCTTTTCCCATGGCCCGGGATCTTTTAAACCTCTGCAACATGCCGTGATCTCAGATGTGCGTCTCTTCATACGCCGGAAGGGTTGCAGGGATGCAATCCATTCCATGCTGTGTGTCACGTGAACATAATCATAACAATAAGAAATAAAAAAACAATAATATCATAATTGCCGTTCTCCTTGTTCTGGCACGGTTTTCGCTGAAACCAAAGAGAGGAGTCGAATTTTATGAAGATTGCCATACCCTGCTGGAACAATCATGTTTCAACCGTGTGTGATTTCTCGGATCATTTGCTCGTTATAACGGTCAAATCCGGGCGGGTTGTAGACCGGGCATTAATTGATTTCGTTGGAGAGACGATTCCGGGGAAAACCGCTCGGCTCCGGGACCTTGGTGTCCAGGTACTCCTCTGCGGCGCCGTATCGCAATCCCTGCTGAGGATGATCACGATATCCGGAATCAGGGTAATACCGTTTCTCAGGGGAACGGTGGATGATGTGCTTGATGCTTATTTTAAAGGGCGCCTCTTTGATCCTCGCTTAGTCCTGCCGGGCTGTTATTCCGGTGGACGGCGTCGCCGGGGAAAAGGCATGAGGGGGCGCGGCGGACAGGGCAATCGGATACTATGAACAAAGGATGGAAACGATGAAAGTTGCCGTAACCTCGTATGGAGATAACCTTAACAGCAGCGTCGATCGCAGTTTCGGAAGGGCCCGGTGGTTTGTCGTGAAAGATTTCGACATGGATTCCGTTGATGCGCATTCAAACAAACAGAATATCGATGCTCCCCAGGGCGCTGGGATCCAGGCTGCCCGGAACATAGTGAATCTGGGAGTAGACGTGGTGTTAACGGGTAATGTGGGGCCCAACGCGTTCAGGACGTTAAGCGCCGCTTCCGTGAAGATTTTTATTTTTGGAAAGAAAGTTGAAACGGTCAAAGAAGCGCTGACTGAATGGAGGGAAGGCCGTCTGCAGGAGGTCACCGAAGCAACAATAGGGGGACATTGGGTATAAAATGGTAGCATATTCGCAACTAATGATATTATAAAGTGTGCATATACGCAACCATATATTGCCTTTAAAACGAGTCGTAATGTTTATCTATTTGAAATTATGCGAATATCTCGATTCGGGTATGCCAGAATCGTTCTGGCACGTTTTTTGATATATTAGTGAATAAAGGTTAACGTTTGACGTTAAATACTGCAGGGAGGTGATGAACATGCCATGGGGTGATGGAACAGGGCCCTCAGGGTATGGCCCAATGACAGGACGAGCGGCAGGATTCTGCGCGGGATACCAGATGCCGGGTTACACGAACCATATGCCCAGAGGAGGATTGTGGCGCGGGACATATTCAGGCGCCCAGATGCCGGTTGATCCTCGCTGGATGGTTCCCGATGGGTCTCCGGGTTTCTACGGTGGTTTCGGAAGGCCCTTCGGCCGCAGGTTTGGCTTTGGCCGCGGCTTTGGTTTTGGCCGTGGTTTCGGCCGTGGCCGTGGCCGCTTTGCATACGGTTGGTAAAGGCTGTCTTTACGGGAGATGATTTATGCCCGAGGGATGGTGAACCGGGCTAAAAAATCAGCGGCCGTGCAGAGATGTGTTTCATTTCGATTTATCCGGAGCTGACGTAACGAGTGTGCAGATACCTGATGAAAATGCCGGATTATCGGCAGATTTAAAAGTATTGAACCTGATCCAGGCGGAACAGTTGCCGGCAGGACCGACTGTTGAGCCGACGGATCGGGGTCGAAGACGTTAATTAGTGTCCATCCGGAAACGCCGGTTTTGAACTGTATGTGTCTGTATATGTTACAGGTCAATGAGCAATGATTTTTGCTTACAG
>JAFGWZ010000043.1 GCA_016936905.1 Deltaproteobacteria bacterium
AGCGAGCGCATTCCCCGCTGCTTGCGGCGGGGTTAGCGAGCGAATAAAAATAACAATCTTCCTTAACAGTCGGAGATTCCCCGCAACGTGTTGCGGGGAGCTTCAATAACCCTGGTGTGTGAGCGGGTGGGCATGGGACGGGGTGCGTGACGACGTTTTACAGATTGTTGAGGACTTTTCGTTCCTCCGCCTTCCGTTCAATGTCTCGATGCTTCTTTGACTTGTACCAGATGGTATGGTCGGTTCTCAGAGGAGATCCGGTGAGAACGTGAGTAATTTCCGTCCCGGGCTGGTTCCACAGGCTGATGATGGTGAGCCCCCCATGGGACAGGCAGGCCCCGCTTTCATCTGCGACGAATTGATAGGTAGTCGGTTCCCCGTATTTTTTTCTCAAAAGGGTCTGGATCTTGCCGAAATCCGACACGTAAAGGGTTGTATTCATCCGCATCTCGCCAATACGGTATTCTGCGCTTGTCAGCATGCCTTCGGTAAAGTGGTAGGTAAGAACGGTATCGAGGTCGGCCAGACGAAGAGCGTAAACAAGGCAGTTGTCCTTCTGCTCTTTGAGTTTGAGTGTTTCGATCGATTTGACCCGGTCCATTGACATCCCCCACTCGACGTCTCTGAAATCAGCGCCGATCGTGACACCGGGGCATACCATCAGGAGGATGATTATGAGATATAATCTCAATGATCTTTTCACCGTTCAGACCTCCCCCTCCGTTATCCCGGCGTGCCATGTGTCCTCGACACACGCAATAGTTTTTTTATTTTCATCCGTTCGCTGCAGCAGAAAGCCTCGTCCGCGGATCTTCAAAGACCTCCGCTCTCAGATCGTATGATTCACAGGGAATGATATGTTTTTGCCGCCTGCCATGATGATCTTTATGTCCGGTGAGATGTAATCTTTAAGATTCTTCGTCGCTGTTGCTCCTCGAAATGACATAAAACGAGGAGCTTCTTATGTCACTTCGAATCCTGATGTATCGGGGTGAGAAGTCTTTAAGATTCCTCATCGTTCCCACTCCTCGGAATGACATAAAATGAAGATATGCAAAGCATTCGTGATTACCGATATAACGATGCAACTATATCATCAGGACAAACCTGTTACAAACTTTTTTATAAGCAACAAAGTGTTTTCTCGGCGGCATAATCGAGTACACAGGCATGCCGTGTCGCGGCCGTCAGAGCGTCCCAAGGCCGAAGAACGCCCGTATCATGCTCACATAGGATTTTACAGGTTTCTCTTTCTCTCTGCCGTCGGCGCCCGCAAGTACCTCCGTTGAACGCTGCCGGTCGGCCATAATCCGTCCCAGTGTCTCGCTGAGTTCCGGTTTTGCTCGAAGAATCGGCTCAATTGCCTCTTTCGGAACGTTAATGACGTCGACGGCGGTCAGCGCCTTGATTGTCGCCGACCTCGGTTCCCCTGTGAGAAGCGACATTTCTCCGAAACAATCTTTCGAACTGAGCCGGGCAATTTCGACAAAGCCGCCCGGGCCGTCAGTGTCCATCACCGAAACGACACCGGATGCAATGATGAACAGGGAAGTATCCGTATCTCCCTTTCTGATGATTATGTCGTCGGCATGATAGGTTGCGGCAGTGCACGAATCGGCGATGACGCGCCTGTCTTCCCGGGTCAGCGGTTTGAAAAGTTCGATGGCGTCGAGGTGTTCCTCCGTTTCGGGCCTCCGGTACGGTTCCGCGGAGACCTTCCGTGTATCCACCTCATACGTCACGGCGGCAGGAGAAATTCCCGACCCGGAGAAGCAGGCCTCGATTCTGCTGAAGAGCTCGCTCCGTCCCGCCCAGTGTGAGGGGAAGTCGGGAAAATAAACGTAGACGAGATATTTGAACGGCCGTGTCGTCGCGTCACTTATACGAATCGTCGGTGAAGGGTAGGTGAGCACGCTTTTGCACGTCAGGGCCGCCTCCGTCAGAAGATGGATGATTCTGCCGGAGGGAACGGTACTGTCGACGGACACGGTAATCCAGTAGGCGTAAGGCTTCTCCGGTTCATCATAATTGTGGATGATGCTACTGGCGGCGACGCTGTTGGGGATCACAAAGATACTGTTATGCCACGACAGAAGGCGGGTGGACCGCCAGGTAACGTCCACAACCTTGCCGATGACGCCGTTATCCAATTCGATCCAGTCCCCGACACTGAAGGGGCTTTCTACCGTGATGGCAAGCCCGGCGAAAAGGTCGGAAAGGACGCTCTGGAGTGCAAGGCCGAGGACCGCCGCGATGATTCCCGTCGATACCAGCAATCCGGTGACCTCGCGATTGAACACTGACGTCCAGATCCCGTAGAAGGCGAACACGTAGATTGCCGCCGCGACAAGGCTGCGGACAAGCAGGGGGCTTTCCGCGCCCGTCTTCTCTTTGAATGTCTTCGCCCAGAAGAAGAGGGTGATTCCCCGGGTCAGGAGCCAGGCGGCGGTAATCCAGAGAATGCTTTTAACCGTCAGTCCTATGTTTGACATGAGATTTTCCGCGCCGGGACTGATCAGCCGGGTTGCGATTTCTGCGGCGCAGAGAATACACGATGGGACAAGGACAATATCAAGCACCCATATGACTTTTTCATGATTTTTAAAGGGGGCGATGCGGGCGACGAAACGGGCCGAAGCGAGGATGAAGATAAACAGTCCCGTCGTCGCCGCGAAAAGCCACAGCCACGGGTCTTTCAACCCGGATATGGACGTTTTGAATGATTCAAGTGCCGTATCGATCATCGTCGGCGGTTTCTCCCATGAATTACCATCTTGTTGATCTTAAAAGAGAATGTTACGTTAAGTACCTGGAAAGGTCAACCTCTTTTCCCCTGCCGTGTGGTAACGGGGCCGCGTTGATGGATATTATCCATTGACCCTGACGGCGTATCTGTGAGAGAAGAGGCAGTGACCGCACCGGAGAAACGATAAATGCGGAACCGCTGTCGAAATGCGAGGACGACGAACCATGGGCTACCATGAGCATCAGCATGCTTACGAAAATTCTCCCTCCCGGAGACCGGCATCGCAGTATGTCAATGCGGGGACGTTGAAGATTCATTACCTCGAATGGGATGGTGACGGTGAATACACGGTCGTCCTTCTGCACGGGATTGGAGACAACGCCATAATATGGTCCCCGTTGGCGGAGTCGCTCTCCCGTGACATTCGAATCATCGCCTTCGATCAGCGCGGTCACGGGAAGAGCGATCGTCCGAACCCTCCGGCCTATGCCTGTGATGACTATGTCGGTGATCTTGACCGTTGCATCGACGCGCTTGGCCTGAACAACATTATCGTGGCGGGCCATTCAATGGGGGCGCTCCACGGGACGGCCTACGCGTCTCTCCGCCCTTCCCGTGTTGCCGGGCTGATCCATGCCGACATCGAACCCTGTCCCCCCGAGTGGAATAAGAAGTATCTCACGAACATGTATTATAACGCCCCGTCAACCTATCCGTCCGTTGATGCATATGTCCTAGAAATGCAGAAGAACAGCCCCCATGCCGATCCCCGTCTACTCCGCCGCATCGCGGCGGCGGCATTGGAACGGAAGCCCGACGGCACATACATCTGTCGATATGACCGGGAGGTGCTTTCCCACTTCGATCGATATGACGTCCGTTCACGCCTCGGCTCGATTGCCTGTCCCGCCCTTGTCGTGCGGGGATCGGAAAGCCGGGTCATGAGGCGGCAGATTGCGGAAGAAATGAGCCGAGCCATTCCCGACGGACGGTTTGTCGAAATCCCGAAGGCGGCTCACCCCGTCCACACCGACAATCCCGGTGAATTTCATCGGGCGGTACTGCACTTTCTGAGAGATATCGGTGTCATCGGCGGGGAGTAATGGGGAATTCGGAAAGCGGATACCGCATATCGGAAAACGGATAACGGATAACGAAAACCGTGACTGGTAATTGGAAATTGGTAATTGGGAAACGGGAATTAGAAAACAGAAATTAGTAAATGGGAATTGGTACGACGGAAAACATCAAACCTGACGGGCTTGTAATAAGTCGAAAGTTTTGCACAATGTCGACTGGTGTCATTTCGACCGAAGGGAGAAATCTTTAATATATACATATTATTAAGGTTTCTCGTCTCCATTGCTCCTCAGACCTTATGACATAAAACAAAAATATGCAAAGCTTTCAAGTCATAAACTTTCCGACATGTCATTCCCTCGAAAGAGGGAATCTAATAATTGAAGCTATTTGTAGATTCCCGATCACGTCGGGAATGATAGAATGCAGACTTTCCGCGGGTCCATCAAACTTTAAACCTGAAGCCTGCCTCACGGCCTCACCAGCAGTTTCTGCCCCGGTCTGATCGGATCGTTCGGGGTAATGCCGTTGATACTGCACAGGTCTTCCAGTGTCATGCCATATTTCAAAGAAATCCTATACAGGTTTTCACCTTTCTGGATCGTGTGATAACTTTTCTGGGTTGACTGTGAGGCTTCTGTCCGTGTTGCCGCTTTCGGTGCCGGGGCTTTTCTTGCGGCCGTTGCGGCGGCACGTTCCATTTCCAGGGCTTCAACTTTCTGCGTCAGGACATCAACATGGTTCATCAGTGATTTTAAATAGTTGCTGAGCTCATCCGTCTTCAGCTTGTAAGCGTTTTCTCTGTTTTCAATATCGGAGATCCGGAGGATAAGTCCGTCAACGGCGGAGATTTTCTTTTCGATCTGAGCCAGTCGCGTGGAGGTGGCGGCAAGATTACCCGTTGATCGGTCGTCACTTCCCTTGGGAAGCATTACAGCGACGATGATAACGACGGCGACAACGAGCACGCTGAACAGGAGAATCTTCCCCTTTGATCCCATGGTCTTCTTCCTGGGCTTTTTGAGTTCCTGGTCGAGCGAAAGATTGCCCATATCGCTATCAAGTTCACCCATGAGTTTCTTCATGTCCCTGTCGATGTCGTCGTTCATTGCCCTGTCCTTTCCGTGATCATGATACCGCCCTCACGATTGATTTCCCGGCGATTATAGACGACATCCGCCGATCCGTCAAGATTATGATTATTGGGGATATTATCAAACAAAGACATCGGCAACGGTCGTTATTGGGTGTAAAGAAGATTAGCGACTTTCATGCCCTCAGCCATTGTGTGAAGCATCCGTTTGTCTTCCTGCACCGCGAAGCGATAAAGCAAAAGAAGGGACAGAGAATAAACGCAAACAGCAAACCCGATCTCATTTGAAATTTGTAGCCCGCATTTGTGACGCAACCTTGACTATGTCAGACATATCACAGGCTTTGCGGTTGGCTGATATCCTGAGGGCTGAGAGTAGTATCACAAGAAAAGAAAAAACTATGATACGAATAGTGTTTACCATACGTAAACAATTGAAGCTATTAAACGCATATCATCAGTAGGAGGCACCATTATTTCGAGACGACAGTATCATGCCATTTTTAATATTGAGGCATAAATGCAGGATTACCTGAATGCTTATAAAAATAGCCTTTGTCGAAACATGGTAGTGGTGTAAATCCACTATTTTGCTGCTACAATCTACCCCAATCACGCCTCGTTTTTTGAATCCCGAAAGTTGAGTTAAGAACATGACCTGCGGTGCCATAGCGGCGCCGTATTCTCAGTCTGTTAAACCGAATCAAAAGTAGACTGACCAGGCCGATCATCATAAGCAAAAGAGTACCGGGTTCCGGGACTGTCTGGCGCGTAACCGTGAGACGGTAGATGTCCACGTCGTCGTGCGCGATGCCGGCGATTGCGGAATAGCCGCTCTGCAGGTCGATAAACTGGAGCGAACTGAAATCATTGGTGATACCACCGTCCAGAGCACCAGACCTTACGAGATCAAAGACCATGCTGTCGTCGAATGGCACAAAACCACTGAAGTCGATCACCAGGTCACCGTCGAGGAATGCCCATCCGGCATCAATGGCGCCGTATTGCGTTCCACGGAAACAGCCTTCGATATCGATAGTGAGCGTCGCCGCATTGCCAAACGTGGCGGTGTTGCCCACTTTCAGGAGGCTGCTATCGAGCAAAAGATCGCCGGAAAATAGATCAAATGTATCGAAGATCGTTGCCGCCACGTTGTGCAAGTCTATGTTTGCCGTGGCATCCGTTCTTCCGAAGCCTGCAGCGTAGCCTGCAAGCACCCGGTTCGCAGTAAGTGTGGTCCCGGTCAGTGCAACGGTGCCTTCCGCCGACCCTCCACTGGTATTGCCGATGTAAATACCGTTGTCCACGCGCAGGTCACCGCTGTCCACGCTCAGCGTACCGCTGGCCTGACCCAGGTTGGAGGTGCCGACCCACAGCGAGTCGATGCTTTTGGACCCCATGGCAAGCTTCCCCACGCTCAGGGAACCGTCCGCCACACCGTTGGTGGTTGTGCCGATGGACACGGTATTTATGTCATCCAGAATACCCAGCGTCCCGTCGATCTCCACTGCCCCCGTGGCCCGGTTGAGATATGTCGTGGATCCCTCCACCGCCCGGTCGTAACCTTCCGTCGTGCCGATATACACCGAAGTGCCGCCTGCAAGGTTGAGTCCGCCATCGACGGTGAGCTCTCCCTGGGCATCGCTGCCCACCTTTACCATACTGGGATCAGTTGTGAAAACATGGCCGACGATGAGGTACTGTCCCACCGTCCCGGCATCGCCGCCGATATCCACCGTCCCGTTAGCGGACGAACCGCGTGCCCCTTCATACAAATGACCCGCCTGCAGCCAACCGCCGGTGACCTGGAGCGAGGCGTCGGCCAGGGACAGGGTGCCCGTAGCCGATGCGGCGTTGTCCGTGCTGAAGATCACTCCTGCGGTGATACTGCTCGTGTTCGACGACGTGCCCCCACCGTCGCTGCCGATGACCGTACCCTGGGCGACTGAGCCCGCACCAACCGAGCCGACGAGCTTACCCACTTCATAGCTACTGAAGCCCGACACACCGGCAGCGGTGATTTCCCCGACGGCACTCGACACGTTCGCGCCGCCACCGAACACGGTGCCCACCGAAAGAGAGCCCGTGTTGTCACCCTGGACCATCCCGCCCAGTTGCAGCGTCCCGTGTGCCGTGCCGTTGCCCGTTCTCCCCACCACCAACCCACCGTCCAGCAGCAGATCACCGCTGTCCGCGATCAGCGTACCGGTGGCCTGACCCAGGTTGGAGGTGCCAACCCACAGCGTGCCGATGCTGTTGGACCCCATGGCAAGCGTCCCCACGCGCAGGGAACCGTCCGCCACACCGTTGGTGGTTGTGCCGATGGACACGGAATTTATGTTGCCCAGAATATCCAGCGTCCCGCCGATCTCCACTGCCCCCGTGGCCTGGTTGAGATATGTCGTGGACCCCTCCACCGCCCGGTCGGCACCTACCGTCGTGCCGATATACACCGAAGTGCCGCCTGCAAGGTTGAGTCCGCCATCGACGGTGAGCTCTCCCTGGGCAACGTTTCCCACCTTCTCGGGGCTGTATGCTGCAACGTCGCCGACGATGAGCAACTGACCCACCGTCCCGGCATCGCCGCCAATGTTCACCGTACCGTTAACGGACGAACCGCGCGCCCCTTCATACAACTGACCCGCCTGCAGTATACCGCCGGTGACTTGGAGCGAGGCATTGTCCAGGGACAGGGTGCCCGTGGCCGACGCGGCGTTGTCCGTGTTGTAGATCA